>JALWDQ010000148.1:0-1639 GCA_027039625.1 Calditrichia bacterium
ATGCTCAACTCTCCACCACAGCGCGGGCAGATTAATATTTTTTCCAGCTCCACCGGGCGGGGATGTCGCTTCCGCTGCCAGTGCACATATTTCTTTACCAGTTCTTCCCATACTTTTCCCAGTAAATTCCGGACAAACTGCCAGATTCCCTGCTTCACAAAAAGCAAGTATTCATCCGGATGAAAGGGACGTTTCTCGATGCGGAAGGGAATGGTTTCCTTCCACTCTAATACGGTTTTAATGAGCTGGGGATTGGAATGGTAAAACAAGCGAAAACTGAAATTATCTTCTAACAAGCGGTAACTGACCCGTTGTTTAAATCCCGAGCGCGTTTTTTTAGGAATAAACACCAGCGTTCCCTGCTCGTTCTTAACGAACCAGAGATGGTAATCGCGGTGGGGTTCCACAAATTCCATCAGGGCAGAAGGGGTTTCGATGTAGCCAGCGCTGCTCACGCGCATCAACTCCCGCAAGGCGCGTTCGGGATGCTCCACATGTTCCACCACGTGGGAAGCAATGCTGTAAGCAAACGCTTTCTCCCGGAAGGGCATTTTTTCTATATCCGAAACGATTAAGGGACGCCCGTGGGTCTGGAGCTGGCCACCCCGCTGGGATTCATCCAGGAATTTATCCACCAGCACATCGCTCTGGGGATAGGGTCGGTGCCCCGAACCCACTTCCAGCACCAGCCCCGATATGCGGAAATATTTCATCTCTGCCCCGTCCTTTTTTCGCTTTTACCCTGATGGTAATAATTAAACGACGAACACCGGTCGAAATTTAGAGAGCCTCCCTCCGGAAGGCAACCCATTCTCCGGATTCACTCACTCTAAAGACAAATTTTAAAAAATGTGCAATGCTTAAAACGAGTTCCATTTTTCATTTGAACAATACGTCGCTCTTTTTCGCAGGATTCTACCCGTGCGCAGCATCCTGTCCATCCGCAGGATCCTGTGGATAGGACTCTGCGAGCGAAATATCCAAAGGATCCTGCCCGATATACAATGCATCCTGCGGACAGGCTCTACGAGTGGACTGGCTCTGTGAGTGTATAATTGCCACTTCAGGGTCAAACTTTTCGGAAAATGCATAAAAGAACAATGTTCAAAGAACGCCGCATTTGCGACTCTGTTAAAAAATCCATCATTCAATATTAATTGTTGAATACTCGACTAGAGCGCGAAGCGCTCACAGTTAGATAGCCTGGGGCGAAGCCCCAGGTAAATGAATATTCATCAAAATTACAAGCCCTGAAAGGGCGTCACAAATTCTGTTAGAACAATCCAATCCCTCCACTCATTTTTCTTTCTTCATTTCATTTCTTGCCGCACCGGGTTAATTTATCCCGGTTTGAATTCTGGCAATTGAAAACAACTTGTCCGGAGGGAAAATGGCTTCTACACCACAAGCCACCTGCATCGCTGCCCAGCAACCCTATTTTTTGCCCAATTTTTATTTTTTCTACAAGATGTCCCGTTCCCGGTTGTTTCTACTGGCCGACCACCTGAAATTCCGCAAACAGTCCCCGATGGTTCGCGCGCGAATATCTCCCGGGCAGCCCCCCACTTACTTAACCGTTCCGGTGCAGCACGGAAGCAACCCCCATCCCCCGATAAACACCGTCCGCCTGGTTGAAGAC
>JALWDQ010000149.1:0-1639 GCA_027039625.1 Calditrichia bacterium
ATATGAGTGAATGTGCATTCTATTAATAGGGTAATAAATTAAAAGGTAGAGAATGATGAAAACCAGAATTACTCGTCGGCAGTTTTTGAAAATTGCAGGAGCGATGGGTGGTTTAATGACCCTGAAGCCTGCCTGGAACCTTGCTTCCCAACTCACCCCAGCCGAAGCAGCCGAAGCTTCTTCCGGTACTACCTGGATCCCCAGCATCTGTAATTTCTGCTCTTCTTTTTGCGATATCCAGGTGCAGGTGGAAGAAAAAAACGGGGTTCGGCGGATTCGGAAGATTGAGGGGAATCCCAACAGTCCGCTCAACCGGGGCAAAATCTGTGCCCGGGGTCAGGCGGGATGGCTGCAAACCTACGATCCCGATCGGTTGAAGCAGCCGCTGTTGCGGGTACCGGGTAGCAAGCGTGGGGAATGGAAATTCCGTGCTGTTAGCTGGGAAGAAGCCTTCGATTTTATCGAGGAAAAGTTGATGAAGGTACAACCCTGGGAAATCTCGCTGGTAGGTGGCTGGACGGCGTGCGTCTCCTACATGCATTTTACCTTGCCCTTTAGCCAGGCATATCAAATTCCCAATATAGTCGCATCACCCATGCAGCATTGTGTTGCAGCCGGGCACCTGGGCACCGATCTGGTGACCGGTAATTTTAACGTACACGACGAAATCCTGGCCGATTTCGAGAATGCCCGCTACATTTTATTTAGCCTGAATAATGCCTCGGTGGCGGCAATTTCCACTGCACGGGCGGTGCGCTTTGGAAATGCTAAAAAGAAAGGTGCCCGTGTGGTGTGTCTGGATCCGCGAATGAGCGAATTGGCCGCTAAGGCTGACGAATGGCTTCCCATTAAACCGGGCACCGACATGGCCTTTTTCCTGGCCATGCTACACGTGCTGATTCGTAAAAAACTTTACGACAAAGATTTCCTAATATCACATACTAACGCCCCGTTCTTGGCCTATCGGGATAAAAAGGGTGTGGTTCAACTGGTTACTCAGAAAGATGGGGCAGGGCGAATTCGAGCTTATTTTGTGTATGATGAGATTCGAGGGCAGGTTGTATCGGTACCGGCATTTACCAATACCAATCGTCGTTCGGTCAATGGTCAAAAGCTGCTACCTTCCCTTACTGCGCCTCGGGGATTAACATTTGGAAATGTGGGGAAGGTACGCACTGTTTTCGATTATTTTGTGGAAGCAACTGCCTCTTACACCCCGGAATGGGCGGCGGGGATTACCGATATTCCTGCGGAAACCATCGAACGCATAGCGACGGAATTTGGGGAGGCAAGACCCGCTCTGGTGGATCCCGGCTGGATGGGAGCCCGCTATCACAACCTCCTTCCCCAGCGTCGCCTGCAGGCCATTATTCAGACCCTGGTGGGCGGTATCGATCGTCCCGGTGGCTGGCTCATGAGCGGGGAATTAAAACATAAAGCAAAAGAATACTGGGAACGCGAAAAACACGGTTTACCGCAGCCGGAATGTGTAGCAGAACTCCCGGGAATGAAGTTCGCCAACAAGTTTGTAGAAACGTATGCCAATCCCCGAGCCTGGAAGCACGGACATCCGGCCTTCACCTTCGTTTGGGCAGAGCAGCAACAGAAACAGGGTAACATAGGCGCCATGCTTCCGGTG
>JALWDQ010000150.1:0-5056 GCA_027039625.1 Calditrichia bacterium
CAGATAAAGGGGGTATTACCTACCCCCTTTTCGATTATCTGTGGTTTTGGGATTAAGCGGTGCCGGAGGTCAGTTTCTGCCCCGGAACCCGCACATCTCCTTCCCGCCGGGTGTACCCATGATTATCCAGCCAGCTCAATAACGGTAAGGCGTATTTTCGGGTGGTATTGAGCAACTCCCGAAATTGGGACACGGTAATACTGGGCTGGTTTGAGAAATAATTCCGGAGCACTTCAATTGCCTGCTCTACCGCCTGCCGATGGAAATACACCTTCTCCTCTGCAAACTCGACCTTTCCCTGTTGAATTAGCAGCCGCAATCGCTCGCGAACCTGAGCCTCTTGAATTTCCATTTTTTCTGCCACCTCGGCTGGTGTCGGGGGTGCAAACCCAGCCTTTCGGTAAGCCTCTTCCACCGCATCCAGCTCCTGCTGTAATTTAGCAGATATTTTCGGAACAAACGCTTTAAGGGAAAAGGCCTCTCCCTCCTGCTTCACCCGCTGCCAGGCGGTTCCCTGGTTTACCGCCAGAGCGACAGCATCTTCAGGGAACCGGTCTCCTAATTTACTGCCAATTTCTCGCAGAGGCATGCCCGGTAATGCCGGGTTTTCCTGATGGAACTGCTCCAGTATGCGTTCAATTCGTTGTAATACATATTCCACCTGGGCGCGCGAGTAAAACAGAACCTCTCGCCCTTGCTCCACGCGAAAAATTTCTTTTCTATCCAGTAATTTTTTTAAATAAGGTTCGATTTCGTTCTGGTGAATTCCGGCCTGTAGCTGAATATCCCGGGAGGTGAGGGGTACAAGGGGAACAATGGGGAAAATTGCCGGAATGCGTTCTTCCGGTCGGGGACTCTCCAGTGCCTGTAATACTTCCCGGAACTGTTCCAGAAATTTTTTGCGAAATTTAGGAGGATTGGTTTGCAGCACCACTCCCCCACCCAGAGTAATTTGAGGAGAGTACTGGCGAATAATAAAGCGATCGCGATAACCGGCGTAGATAGGTTTTTCCAGGCGGATCTGGACGAAATCGCTTTCTCCGGGAGCCAGAACCTTGCGCTCCGGGAGGATGACGCGCCCGATCACCTCTTCTGTATGGATATGGATTCGTAACCGCATCTGATTTTTTATGGGAATCTCGGTGCCTTTCAGCACCCGGAGGCGGGCATTTAAAATTTCCACCGGCTGGTAGTAACCGGGTAAGGTAATTACCTGTCCGCGGCGAAGCTGAGTATGATTCACCCCGGCCAGATTGAGGGCTGCCCGATATCCTGCGTACACCGCCTCCACCGGATGATCGTGCGTTTGCAATCCTCGAATGCGTGCCGGGAGTTTCTCCGGAAGAATTTCCACCTCGTCCCCCACCCCAATACTTCCGGAAAGCACACTGCCGGTAATCACTGCCCCAAAACCGGCTTTCACAAACACCCGATCGATGGGCTCCCGGAAGATCCCATCATCCAGACGTTCCGGTACCGATTCCAGCCGTCGGGCGATGGTGCGGCGCAACTCCTCGATGCCGATGTTCTTAACCGTCGAAGTGCGTAAAATGGGAGCATCGGCGAAATCGGTGTTTTGCAGTAAGGCACGCAATTCCTCTTCCACCAAATCCACCCATTCCTTCTCTACCAGATCGATTTTCGTAATGACAAACACCCCGTTGCGAATCCCCAGCAAAGTTACAATATCCAGATGTTCGCGGGTTTGGGGCATGATTCCATCATCTGCCGCCACAACAAACAACACCAGATCGATGGTGCTGACACCTGCTACCATATTTTTAATTAACCGCTCGTGGCCCGGCACATCGATAATGGTTACATTTTCCGAGAGATGCGCAAATCCCAGGTCGATGGTAATTCCTCGCTCCTGTTCCTCTTTGAGGCGATCGGTATTTACGCCGGTAAGCGCCTGAACCAGAGCCGTCTTTCCGTGATCAATATGCCCGGCCGTGCCGATTACGTACTGTCTCATGGTTTCTTTCATTTCTCTCCGTATGCCCAATACTATTCTTCGCTACCTGGAATAATTTTACGTATTATTCATGACTGTATTGACTGCCCGGGCAACCAGTTCCAATTCATCTTCCCGCACCGTGCGCAGGTTAATCCAGAACGCTTCATCCTCGATATAGCCTACCACAGCAGGTTCTCCCAGGCGGAGCTGGCGAGCAAAACGCATCAGGGAGATATTCCGGGGAATCATTCGCAGGCCCACCGAAGGGATTTTTTCCAGGGGTAGAGCGCCGCTGCCCATCTGAGAAAACGTATCTTCCACCTGCACCTCGAGCTGGGGACTGCGAATTTGCTGCGCCAGCTTTTCACCCCGTTTTCGTAATTCCTCCTGCGAAAGATTTAGCATGTATGCCACCGGCAAAGTCCGGGGGAGTTCCTGCGGTTTTAAATAAAGCTGTAAGGTGGCATCCATTAAAGAATAAGTCAGTTTATCGCAGCGTAAAGCGCGTAACAGATGGTTTTTCTTGATTTTCTGAATGTATTCACTCTTCCCAATAATCACACCGGCCTGGGGGCCTCCCAGGATTTTATCTCCACTGAAGGTAATCACATCAACCCCGGCTTCCACATACTCCCGCGCTACCGGTTCGTGAGGATAGCCCCAATTTTGTAAATCCTCAATCACGCCGGAGCCCATATCGTACACCACGGGTAATCCCCGGGAATGAGCCAGTTCCACCAATTCCCGAATCGGTACGCTTTTAGTAAACCCCAGCACCCGATAGTTGCTGGTGTGCACCTTGAGAATGGCCCCGGTATTGGGGTTGATTGCCTCCTGGTAGTCCTTCAGGTGGGTTTTATTGGTAGTACCGACTTCCACCATGATGGCGCCGCTGGCTTTCATAACCTCCGGCATGCGAAAGGAACCGCCTATCTCCACCAGTTCACCCCGGGAAACCGGTACCTCTCTTCCCAGGCACAACGAATTTAACGCCAGGAAAATTGCCGCGGCGTTGTTGTTTACAATCAGTGCCTCTTCGGCGCCGGTGATTAAGCACAATCGCTCTTCCACAATGGAAATGCGGTTACCGCGCTTACCCGTGTCCAATTCAATTTCCAGATTATTGTAATTTTCGATGATGTCCCGTAGGTGCTGGCGGGCATTTTCTGCCAGGGGCGCGCGTCCCAGATTGGTGTGCAGGATGATGCCGGTACCGTTAATGACCCGCTTCATCCGCAGGGTTGTCAGGGACTCCAGCCGGTGGGTAATTCTTTCGCGCAGTTTCGGTACAACGTCTTCCTTGCGGGAAATTCCTCCCTGCAGAATTTCCTCTCGGATAGATGCTATTACCTCCTGCACTACCTTTTTCAGATAACGTTCATCAATTTTTTCCTGCCAGGGAGAGAATTCTATGATGAGTTCCTGAACGGAAGGGATAGCCTGCAAAATTTCCTTATTCATTCTTCGCTTCCTGAAGTTGATCCTCTGGTAAAATTTCGATCCGAACACGCAATATGCGGTTACGATTTATTTTCTCCACAGTGAACCGTTTATTCTCGTAGGTTACGGTTTCTTTTTCCCGGGGAAGAGCCCCCAGAAGGCTGAGGATGAATCCGGAAATTGTTTCCACATCCTCCTCCTGCGGTAAATTGAGGTGCAATTCCTCGTTCAATTTTTCAATTGGCATCTTGCCATCGACCAGGAAGGTGTGCTCATCCACTTTCTTATACAGCGGTTGTTCTTTGTCGTACTCGTCCTGGATTTCGCCGACGATTTCCTCAATCACATCTTCCAGAGTAACCAGACCGGAGACGCCACCATATTCATCCACCACAATGGCCATGTGGATGTGCTCCTCCTGAAATTCCCGCAGGAGTTCGTCAATTTTCTTTTGTTCCGGTACGAAATAAGCCGGTCGAACCATCTTTTCCAGATCGATGCGCTCCCGCTTCCGCTTATGCAAAAAGGAAAGCAAATCCTTTACGTACAAAATTCCAATAATGTTATCGATATTCTTCTTGTACACCGGGATTCGGGAATGCAGTTTCTGCTTCACCAGTTCCATCAGTTCCGAAAGATTGGTTCCCGCTTCCACGGTAATCATATCCGTACGGGGCACCATGATTTCCTTAACCGTGGTCTCGGAAAATTCAAAGATGCTGTGAATCATCTCCTTTTCTTCTTTCAGCAAAGTGCCCTGTTCTTCTCCCACCTCGGCCAGGGTTTTTAGCTCTTCCTCAGTAAGCAGCGTTTTTTCTTCGGAAAAGCCGCTGCGTGTTTGCAGGAAGTGGGTAAAGCGCGCCAGCAAGATGGTGATGGGAAATAGCAGATAATAAATTCCCTGCAATAGAAAAGAGACGCGTGCGGAGAACTTTTCCGGACGACGCACCGCGGCTACCTTAGGAAGAATCTCGCTCAGAATCAGAATAATAAACGTCACCACCACCACATCGATAACCATCACCAGCTTTTCGTTCATTCCCATGGCCAGGCTTAAACGGGCAGTGAGGATAGCAGCGAGCGAGGCGATGGTGATATTCACCATGGTATTTCCCACCACAATGGTAATAAGCAGTTGTCGTGGGGAATGCATCAGCTCTGCGGCTCGCTTTTCCTCCCGGCGGGAAGAACGGCGGAAACTATCCAATTGGGCCTGGGTCAGAGAAAAATAAGCAGTTTCGGCTCCGGAGAAAAAAGCTGAAAACGCAAGTAGGAGCGCAAACAAAATAAAATAGAGGATTATTGTGAGAGACAATTTTGTTAATTTAACCTCGCTGTTAGTTCAACCTCTAAATTAAGCTTCCAAATATAATTTTTTTTAAGGAAAAAAGCCAATTTTTTATCTGGATTTCTGACATGGAATTTTCATTAAATCAGGAAGTTTTTCCGGAACGAGGTTTACATTCCGGCCTCCTGGAAGGCATCTCTCCAGAACAGCCGCAACATTTTGTTCTCCAGTTGATGCATGTTCTGGCGTTCAGCGGGGGTGGCATCATCATATCCTTTCAGGTGCAGCAAACCATGGATGACTAACCGGGCAATTTCTTCCTCCACGCTCACCTGATACTGCCTGGCCTGCACCCGTGCACGATCCACGCT
>JALWDQ010000151.1:0-1638 GCA_027039625.1 Calditrichia bacterium
AAGGGTTTTGAATGTTTAAACGCAAAAAAAATTAACCGCAGCGGGCGCAACGTACACAACGAATAATATTACCGTACATTTTAACCGGATCGTGAGATGTCTTTTGCCAGAAAATACCAAGGATTCCATGAATTCAGGGGGAAGGTAAAACACCGAAACAGCTGTCCCGCAAGGGACGGCCTGTACCTAGCCCACAAATTCATTTGTGGGAACGAATCCCCACACCAAAAGTTACCCGTCCCGGATGGGACGGGGTGGATGGGATGTTCCGTTTCTGGATGCGCAGTTTAATTAAAACCACAGAAGACACAGTCAGATATTGATCCTTTGGAAAACCACCAAATATAATCCCCCAGTCATTCTGAGTGGAGCGCCAGCGGAGCGAAGAATCTCTATTGTTGCGTTTTGTCTGATTAACTCCCGGTAAAAAACGAGCGCAACGCGCTTGCATTTGCGCTCCGTTGTTTAAAAAGTGCCATCCGGGTATTTACGGAACGAATAACATCCCAACGAGAACCGGCATTACTTTCCCTTAAGATAATGGTCGAACCATTTTTTAGAGCGATGCACCACATCCCGCCGATGATTGGGTTCTCGTCCCAACCCATGCCCTTCCCGGGGATAAACGACAAACTTTACCTCTCTACCCAGTGTTTTCAGCGCCTGATACATTTCCTGAGAATTAGCCAAATTGGTGTAGCGGTCGTGTTCTCCGTGCAGAATCAGCACCGGTGTGTGAATGTTGGTGACGTAAAAAGCCGGGGAATATTTTACATAGGGATGTTCGGGCCCGATGGGTTGTTCCCAGTAGTAAATTCCCAGGTACATCTTTTCCCACAACGGTTGCCAGGAGTTACTCCAATCGGTAAACAAGCTGAAGATACCAAACTGCGAAACGGCGGCGGCAAAGCGATTGGTCTGAGTAATAATCCAGTTTGTCAGGTAACCACCGTAACTGCCGCCAATTACTCCCATGCGGTTTTCATCCACAAAACCTTCCGCTATTAACGCACCCACACCTGCCATAATATCCTGATAGTCGATGCCTCCCATGTGCCCCCCGTGCTTGTACCAGATGGCTTTACCAAAGGCATCGTCGTAGCCACTGCTTCCCCGGGGATTGGGTGCCAGCACTACATATCCATCCGAGGTGTACACCTGGGTGTAATACGCCTGGCGCACCGCCTGGCGAAACCGCCCATAGGGTCCACCATGCACGGTGAGAATAAGCGGATATTTTCGGGTAGAATCAAAACGGGACGGTAGAAAAAGCAAGCCCTCGATTTCTTTCCCATCTACACTTTTCCATTTGTACACTTTCTGAATTCCCAAATCCAGTGAATCCAGTTGTCGGGAGAAATCCGTGAGCACCCGGGATTTTTTCTTATGGAATTGAACAACTTCCGGCAGGTGCGTGGCATTTTCCCACAGATAATAAAGTTTACCCTTCGGCAGCACATGGAAATCCAGGACATTTCCTCCTTCCCGAGTAAGCCATTCATAGCGCCGTTCCTTTTTCTCTGGCCGAAAACGGTACAATTTGGTCTCGGTACCATCGGCTACCCTCAAATAGAAATCTCGGCTATTGGAATGCCACTGAAAATCCAGCACCGATCGGTTAAAATCCCGCGTTAAATT
>JALWDQ010000152.1:0-1633 GCA_027039625.1 Calditrichia bacterium
CTTTTATTCTGCTACACTCTTTCGATGAGCCAGAGCCTGAATCCCCGAAAATTACTAATTTATTATGGTTATCCCTCTTTAATCAACAATGCACAGGGTAATGTGAATGTCGCAGCAGAGACTCTGGGAAAATATGATTTTGTAGTACTGGGAGATGGATTGGAGAAAGCTGCTCACAGCGATCATAATAAAACGGTTCAAATTATTCAGTTATTGCACCAGAACTATTCTACAAAAGTGTTTGGTTATATTGATCTGGGTGTTAGCACGAAAAATTTGACTCTGGATTCCATCGGTACCTGTATTCAGGAGTGGCAGGCGAGCGGAGCAGACGGCATTTTTCTGGATGATTTTGGTTACGATTACGATGTGAGCCGCATCCGGCAAAATGCTGCAGTGGATTCTGTGCACAAATACAACCTTTCGGTTTGTGCCAATGGATGGGATCCTGATGATGTTTTTGGCGATGCGGTGGATCCAACCTATAATCCAACCGGGGAACCTACCCACCTGAATAGCAACGATGTTTACCTCTCCGAAAGCTACCAGATTCAACTGGGCAATTATGCCTCAGAAACAGATTGGATAAGCAAAGCCGATAAGTTACGCAATTATCAACAAACAATCGGATTTTCCATCTGGTCGATTACAACCACTACATCGTCGGTAGGATACGATCAGAATAAGTTTCACTACGCCTGGTATTCCGCTCTGCTTTACGGGCACCAGGCAACCGGATGGGGTGAACCGTACTTTTCGGCATCTAATTCCGAAGCACCATATCGCACACGTCCCACCGTAAACAGCGGGACATTTTTTGGTAATGAGATTTACCACGAGAGTGCGCTCCATTATCGCTACACAGATATGGGAAAAATCTGGGTAAAAACGGATGACCACACATACGGTTTTAGCGATGGAGACACACCGCTACCGGTGCAGTTACAGGAATTCTCTGCCCGGCAGGTGGCAGACAGCGTTGTGTTGGAATGGAGCACCCAGGCAGAAATAAATAATGCAGGATTTATCCTGCAGAGAAAAATTGGCTCTAAAACCATCGAGATAGCATCATATAAACAACTCCCTACACTGAAAGGACAGGGGAATAGCACTCACCCGGCTTTTTACAGATATGTTGATGCGTTCCTTCCCGGATCAGATTCTGCTTATTATGTGACCTATTTTTTACTGAGTGCCGAGGCCAACGGGAACACCCACCTGGAAGCGAGGCAAAGAATTCTATTCCTACCGCAGATGAATGCTCCGGTGAAACTCTCCGGCTTTCGATTACTCCCTGGATTTCCCAATCCATTTAATTGCGAAACAACCATCCGCTGGGAAGCCCAAAATGGTTATTTACCTCAACCCGTGGTTTGTGAAATAATCATATTTTCTATAACCGGGCAAAAAGTTCGTTCTCTCTTTCGCGGTACAGGGGATGGTGAAAAAGGAGAAGTTCGCTGGGACGGAACCGATGAGAACGGAAATCGCGTTTCTTCCGGAGTCTATTTTGTTATGCTTCGGGCAGGAACATTTCGAACCATGCAAAAGATAGTTTTGAGCAAATAGGGACATAGCTTGGCCCATTGCCCGAACGCAGCAATAACAAGTCCCGGTTCAAAGCCAATTTTTA
>JALWDQ010000153.1:0-1633 GCA_027039625.1 Calditrichia bacterium
GTCCTACGGGTGCTCTGGAGCCCATTACCGACAAGCGCGAAGTGCGCATGGGCGTAGCGAAAATCGATACTACCACCTGTTTACCTTATGGAGGCATTTTGTGCCGGTCTTGTTACGAACGCTGCCCTATTTATCGGGAAGCCATTATTTTAAAAGAAGAGCTTTATCCGGAGGTGGTTCCAGAAAAATGTGTGGGTTGCGGTATTTGCGAAAATGTGTGTCCGAATGATCCACCTTCAATTATTGTATATAGTGCACATCAACCGGGTAGTGGATAAAAATGACCAAGTTCGAACGCTTCATTTACCAGAATCTACATCGTTTACGCAGGCTAACTCAATGGTTAGCGCTTGGTTTCGTTTTTCTGGTACCTCTGCTAAACCGCTGGGGTGTAAACGACATTATCGGCACGTTCTACAGTATCCGGGTTGGAAACCTGGATATTGTGGATCCGGCGTTAGTGCTTCAGACAGTCCTGTTAACCAAGGAACTCTATTTCCCGTTGCTGCTGGCGGGCTTTATTCCTCTGGTAATTACGCTGTTTTTTGGAAAGGTGTTTTGTAGCTGGATCTGTCCCTTCAATTTGCTGGCCGAGTTTGCCGATAAAATTCGGCGAAAGGTGCGTCCCAACGCCGTGCGCTTGCCCCATCGTAATCCGAAAGGGCATCATTATTGGTTGGTTTATGGGAGCATTTTGACGTTTGTGGCGGTTTTTGGTGTGCCTCTTATTAGCCTGATATCCATGCCGGGATTAATTACCGGTCAGGTAGCAGATTTCCTGTATGTGGGAACGATTGGATTTGAATTGCTGGCTGTTCCGCTCATATTAATTATTGAGATTTTCTTTGCTCCGCGCTTCTGGTGCAAATATGCCTGTCCTGTAGGTGCAACTCTGGCTTTGTTACGGGCAAAAAACACGTTACGGATAAAATTCGATGCGCATAAATGCACATATGCTCACACCCGGCGGCTACCGTGTCAGGAAGCCTGTCCGCTTCATTTAAATCCTATGAAGTTTAAAGACCTATACCCCTACTGTTTTAATTGCGGCGAATGTGTCGATGCGTGTCGGGTGGAAGGGCAGGCGTTAAACTTTACCTTGCAACCGGTGGAAAAAATTGCCGCCGTTCATATAGCGGAAAATCATGTTTCATAGATTACAAAGGAGGTGCTTTTATGAAAGAAGAAAAGCAGTCCCGACGGAATTTCTTATTTATTTTCGGGATTATTACGGCAGCGGTTCTAGCAGCGATTGCCTTCATCCGAAACGTCTTGCTGTTTCTGGTTCCTCCGCGTAAGAAGAAAAAATTTCATAAGTATCTGGTGGCCGAAGAGAGTGAAATCCCGGTTGGGCAGGCCAAGCAGATTACCATTAGTAAAAAGCCGGTGTTTGTCCTGCGCCTGGAAGATGGGTATCATGTCTATTCCGGCATTTGTACCCATCTGGGATGTATCGTCCGCTGGGAAGAGGACAAACAGCGCTTTTTCTGTCCCTGCCACAAAGGGATTTACGACAAACATGGTAACGTCATCAGTGGGCCACCACCGCGACCGCTGGATCAGTTTGAAGTGGTAAAAGAAGGCAAGCTGGTTTATATCCAAGTTCAAGAAAAACCAGGGGGGCCATGGGCAT
>JALWDQ010000154.1:0-15991 GCA_027039625.1 Calditrichia bacterium
TCTGGGATTTTGCCACCTCCACCAGCACCCGAATCACCGATTACGAGGGAATGGATCACATCCCGATGTGGTACAAGAACCGCATTTATTTCGTCTCGGACCGCAGCGGGCGTGCCAACATTTTTTGTTACGACCTGAATACGAAAGAGACCCGCCAGATTACCTTTCACGATGAATACGATGTGAATTGGCCTGCTCTGGGAGATGGAAAAATTGTGTACGAAAATGGCGGGTACATTTATTTACTGGATTTATCCACCGAAAAATACCACAAAGTGCCCATCACGGTTAAAGACGATCGGGTACTTACCCGGCCCCATTTCAAGAAAGTAGAAAATTTCATTACCGAGATTGCCCTTGCGCCCGGTGGCAAGCGGGCACTCATTGTTGCCCGGGGCGAGGTATTTACCGTTCCCCAGAAAAAAGGCAACACCCGCAATCTGACCCAATCCAGCGGTGCTCACGATCGGGGTGCCAACTGGTCTCCGGACGGGAAGTGGATTTCTTTTATTTCCGATAAATCCGGTGAAGATGAAATTTACCTTATTTCTCAAGATGGCAGCGGAGAGATGCAGCAAATCACTAACAACAGCCAGGGATACCGTTTCATCCCCGTCTGGTCTCCCGATAGCAAAAAACTGGCTTTTGCAGACAAGAATCTGAAATTGTACATCGTGGATGTGGAAACCCACACCACCACCTTTGTGGACAGTGCCCGGCGCTGGGAAATTCGTGATTACAACTGGTCGCCGGATAGCCGCTGGCTGGTGTATGCCAAACCGGAAGATAATGGCTTTAACTCCCTTTACCTCTATTCCCTTCATGCCCAAAAAAGCTACAAAATTACCACCGATTTTACCGATGATTACCAGCCGGTTTTCAGTTCGGACGGGAAATATCTTTTCTTTATTTCCGAACGGGACTACAATCCCATGCTGGGAAATTACGAAATGAGCTATGTCTATCAGTCCCAGGATCGCATCTACGTAATGTCCCTGCAAGAGAATCAACCCTCACCCTTTGCCCCCGAGAGCGATGAAGTGGAAACCAACGGAGACAAAGCATCACAGAAAGATCAGAAGAAACAGGGCAAGCAGGAAGAATCCGTCAGGGTAAAAGTAGATTTCCGGGGAATCGCAGAGCGGGTAGTGGCTCTTCCCATTAAACCCGGGAATTATTCCTCCCTGAAAGTAGCCGGTAGCAAACTGTTTTACGCTTCCCTACCTTTGCGAGGTTTAAACGGAGCAGTGAGTGGTAAACCGGCAATTAAATGCTACGACCTGGATGCCAAGAAAGAATCCACCTTCATGGACGGAGTGAGCTTTTTTGACATCTCCCCGGATGGCAAATATTTAATTTACAAGAAGAACCACACAGTGGGCATTGTGAAAACCGCCGATGCCTCCCATAAACCGGGCGATGGTAAAATCGATTTAAGCGGACTGGAGATGTACCTCAATCCCCCGGAAGAATGGAAACAGATTTTTGAAGAAACCTGGCGCCTAGAGCGGGACTATTTTTACGTACCCAACATGGTCGGGGTAGACTGGCCCGCGATTCGCAAAATGTACGAAAAGCTGCTCCCGGCAGTGTCTCACCGTTTCGACCTGAATTACATTTTAGGAGAAATGGTTTCCGAGCTCCATACCAGCCATGCCTACGTTGGGGACGGAGATATGCCCAAAGCGAAGGAAATTCCTGTGGCTCTCCTGGGTGCCCGGCTTACCCCGGACAAAAAAACCAACCGTTATCGCATTACCAAAATCCTGAAAGGCGAGAACTGGATTCCAAACCGCCGTTCGCCCCTTACGGAACCCGGCATTCTGGTAAACGAAGGCGATTACCTGCTTGCCATCGACGGGCAGGAACTTACCCTTAAGACCAATCCTTACAGCCTGTTGCAAAATAAAGCCGATCGTATTGTAACCATTACGGTGAACAATAAACCAAGCCTCCAGGGCGCCCGGGAGTATCAGATTAAACCGGTTAAAAGCGAATTCGATTTAAACTACCTCACCTGGGTGGAACACAATCGTAAATACGTGGAAGAAAAAACAAACGGCCAGGTGGGTTACGTGCACATCCCGGATATGGGCGCCAACGGGTTAAATCAGTTTGTGAAAATGTATTATGCTCAGTTGAATAAGAAAGCCATCATCATTGACGTGCGGTTTAACGGAGGTGGATTTGTCAGTCAGATGATACTGGAGCGCTTACGCCGGATTGTCGCAGGACTGGGTAAAGCTCGTAACCAGAAAACGTTTGAGACTTACCCGGATGCTGCTTTTCGGGGACATCTGGTGTGCCTGGCGAACGAATATTCCGCTTCGGACGGAGATATTTTCCCCTACTTCTTCAAATACTATAAATTAGGGCCGCTGGTGGGTAAACGCACCTGGGGCGGTGTCATTGGTATTCGGGGGTACAATCGGTTGGTGGACGGTGGTTACATTACCCGACCGGAATTTGCCACACTTAGTGATCATGCTGAATGGATTATCGAAGGTCATGGGGTGGAACCCGACATCGAAGTGGATAATCGGCTGGAAGATCTGGTCGCCGGGAAAGATCCCCAACTGGACAAAGCCATTGAACTTATGCTGAAAGAAATAAAAGAGCATCCCGTGGAAGAGCCCAAACTGGCACCTTACCCCAAAAAGCCCTGAGGGGAACTTTTGAAAAAAGAGTAAAAAAAGCCTGCCACTCTCAAACGAAAGTGTGCAGGCTTTTTACGTCCGCAAACTCATTGCGCTGTTAAAATGGGCGGAAATTTTCTATTTAATGAATATGGAATATCTCATTTTGCAATCCTGGGTCAGCAACTTCAAGCACTCTCAGGCAATAGCTACCGGTTTGTTTGCGGATAAGAATGATACCCCCTGTTTGATGGAAGAATCGTTTATCCCAACTGATATTCTGAGTAAAGCGAAAAATTCCTGGCATTTTGTAAGGAAACGCTATGTTGTTCACAGAACCCATATTGGGAAGGATTCTTAAAATGAATGTACGGGCTGGAGCCTTCGGATGGGCAAAGAATGCTGCTTCATAGTTCGACGCCTTTTGAGATGCAAAAATGAAATTACAAATTCCAAAAAACAATTCCTCAATAATAAAACAAATTCCAAATATTCTAACAGATTCTTTCACAACCTAATTTTATTGTCTTTTTCATTCGTGTCCATTTGTGTGATTTGTGGGATAGTGCTCTATTCCCAGGGCTTCACCCTGGGCTATCCCTGTGTGAGTGCTTCGCACTCCTGAGGAAATATCGTTGCATTTTCATTCTTTTTTGCATTTCTTTTTGATTTTTAAATCTTGCCAAAAATTGCTTTATTTCCCATCAACGAATTGCGCCAATTTACACGGATTCGTCTAATTCAAAATTTTTAATTCATAACAAAATTATTTCTGTCGTCCTTCCAGGACTCAAATGAGTTGGGTGGAAATTCCCATTCCCATGGTTGAAGACCATGGGCTAAATTCTGTCGGCCACTTCGTGGCCTCGTACCCTACCAGCCGATAATTTTTTGAATATTATTCATATTTATTGCTCAATGGTGTTCTCTCTTTTCTTTTGTCTCACACGCAGGCCAGGAAGACACAAAAGAAAAAATTCCAAAAGACAAATCCCAAATCTCAAACAAAAAGAATTAAATTCCAAATGATTAAGAGATTTTATTCACAACCTGATTTTTTCCTTGTTTCTCATTCGTGATTATTCGTGTGATTCGTGGGCAAATACAAATTCTTTTAATTCGTGGGCAAAAATTCGTTGGTAAATGCTTATTTGTGTGATTCGTGGTTAACTCTTTCCATCTCACCGCTCTCCCTCAATTCCCAGGGATTTCATTTTTTTGTGTAAATTGGTGCGCTCCAATCCCAGTAAACGGGCGGCGCGGGTTACATTGCCTTTGCACACCTTCAGACACTGCCGGATATATTCCCGCTCGGCCATTTCTCGCACTTCTTTGAGTGTTCGGGAACCCGGAGTGATGGCTTCCACCGAAAAACGGGGCTGCAGTAAATGAGCAGGTAAATCCGATAACCGAATCGTATCCCCACTGGCAAGAATGATTAATCGCTCTACCAGATTGCGCAATTCCCGAATATTTCCGGGCCAATGGTAATTTTGCAGCACTTCAAACACCCCCTCCTCCACCTGAAGCGGCCGCCGGTTGTTCCGGTAACAGTACTGTTGCACAAAATACCGGAAAAGCAAGGGAATATCTTCCTGCCTCTCGCGCAGCGGAGGTACTGTAATGGGAAACACATTCAGGCGATAGTAGAGATCTTCCCGAAATTTTCCCTCCCGAACCAACTGCTCCAGGTCCTGATTGGTGGCGGCAATAACCCGCACATCCACCTGCAGGGTCTGGTTCCCGCCCACCCGCTGAAACTGACCATCCTGCAATACCCGCAGGACCTTAGTTTGTACCCGCAAACTCATATCGGCAATTTCGTCCAGAAACAGGGTTCCTCCATCGGCCAGTAAAAACTTCCCATCCCGGGTGGTGGTGGCACCGGTAAAAGCGCCTTTTTCGTAACCAAACAGTTCACTTTCGGTGAGCTCATCGGGAATGGCAGCACAATTCATTTTAACAAAAGGCTTATTGCGGCGGGGGCTCCCGTGATGAATCGCCCAGGCCACCAGTTCCTTACCCGTGCCACTTTCCCCCAAAACGAGTACTTTACTATCAGTCGGAGCCACGCGCTCAATCTGGGCACGTATCTGCCGCAGGGCAGCGCTGTTACCCACCATCCGGTACTCGTCGAACTTCTCCTGCTGCAGGGCATGGACATCTTTCATCAACCGGAGTCGCTCCAGAAGATGCCGCACCACCAGCATGATTTTTTCCTTTTGCAACGGTTTTTCCAGGAAATCGTACGCTCCGGCACGGGTGGCTTCCACAGCCATACTCAAATTGGCATGGCCGGAGATCATCACCACCTCGCAGGCGGGGAAGTTTTGTTTAATCTCCGGTAACAGCGAGAGTCCATCCCGATCAGGAAGCAACACATCCAGAAAAATCAAATCCACCGGCTGGCGCTGCAGCTGAGTTAGCGCCTGGGCGGCATTCTCGGCCAACAGCACCGTGTGACCCTCCGCCGCCAGAATAATTTGCATGGAGCGGCGAATGTTCTTCTCGTCGTCCACCACCAGAATGGTTAAACGTTCCATCGCTCTCCCATGGTAATGAAATTTTACTTCGATTCACTCTGGAGATTCAAATCCGGAGCACCCTGCCGAGGAACAAGGGGCAGCCGAATGAAAAATGTTGTCCCTTCCCCGGGTCGGGACTCAACCCGGATGCTCCCATTATGTTCTTCCACAATCAAGCGGGTAATTGCCAATCCCAGTCCCATGCCTTCTTTGCGGGTGGAAAAATACGGTTCAAAAATGCGCTCCAAATGCTCCGGGGCAATACCCCTACCCCGGTCGCTTACTTCAAGCTGTACAAATTCCCCGTCCCGAATGGTACGGATGGTAATGGGCTGATTTTCCGCATCCGCCTGCTGGGCGTTTTCAATGAGATTAATCAGCACCCGGCGCAGGCGGTCGCGGTCGAACGGAAACCGTGGCAACTCCTCCGCCAGCTCCAGATGAATCCGCTCCCCGTACAATGCCGCCACCTCACCAACAAGCTGGTTCAAATCGTTCGCTTCCAGACGTAGTTGGGGCAATCGCCCGAAACGAGAAAATTCTGCCACCAGCCGCCGCAAACTGCCAATTTCCTCATTAATAATCTGCGAACATTCCGTGAGGAGCTGCCGGTACTGGGGATTGCTATCGTCGTACTGATCCACCAGTTGTTGCAGGGTGAGCTGAATGGGAGTAAGCGGATTTTTAATTTCGTGCGCCAGTTTCCGGGCGATCTGCTGCCACATTGCCATCTTCTCCAGATAAATCAGCCGCTGCTGATTTTTTCGCAACGCCTCGGCCATGCGATTGAAGTGCCGAATAAGCCGGGTGGTCTCGTCTTCCCGCCCGGTTTCGGGAATTCGATAGTCGAGGTTTCCCCGTCCAATTTCTTCCGTTCCTTCCACCAGCAAAGAGAGTGGCGCCGTAAGGCGTGCCGAAATCCAGATACCTGCCGCGATGATGAAGGAAAGAAAAAGCAGGGTGAGCGCCACAAAAGCAAACAGGAAACTGCGGGGCAGAGAGTGCCGGGTCAGGTTCAGCGTCTGGTACACCTGATGCACCTGGAGGAGTTGATTGGTCTGGCGTAAAAAGCGGGGATTCATGTGGGCGGCCAGGAGTAAAAACCTCCTTTGGTTGCCCTTGCCCCCTGCTACCACCGCCTGAAAAATATTGCGCGTCCGGTCGGACAACACAACCTTTTCCTGCTCCGGCCTGAGCTCCCGAAATAACTGGCGCGGAATGGTAAACGCCAACGAATCTTCCCCACCGCTCTCCCAGATCACTTCCCCCTCAGCTGAAAAAGTTCCCACAAAGAACGGCTTCCAGAAGGCAGTATCCAGGCCGGTTTGCTGTAAGATGCGCACCACCTGCCCAAAATCCTGTCCTTCTGTTAAACGAGGCGCTGCCTGCTCCAGAATAAATGTCAGATGCCGACGCTGCAAGTTGTACAATTCCCGCGAAAAATAAAACCCGTTTTCCAGCGCCTGACTGACCTGGGGATTAACCCCTACCCGATAACTCTGGTTAACCAGAGTGTACACCAGGTAAGAAAGAGGCAGTACGGGAAGCAGCACCGCCAATAATAACACAGCAATGATTTTAGTGCGCAGGCGTTTCATAGGCATCAGGGTGTTGGGGTAATTCGAAACGGCGCAGAAATGGCCGTTTGCCGATATTCCTGCCGCGACTCATCTTTTTTCAGAAACACCTGAATTAACTGATTCAGGTTAAGGCGAAACCCGGTGGTGCGATCCTGGGAAGGGAGATCTTCCTCCACGGGGTTCCCGCCCACCATCCACCATTTCAACTCCTCGTTCTGGCGGCGGGTTAAAATAACCGCGACGGTTTCGATGCTCCAGCGGTACGTTTTTTTCGGGGAGAGCTCCGTCCGGGGAATTCTTTCCGGCAACTCAATGCGCTGCAAATGCTGCCGTAGTTCCGTGAGGGAAGAAAGCACCTGCTGCGGACCATCGTTCATTCGCAGACCAAAGGATTCTTCCCACACATCGTAAGTAATTTTGAGGAGAGATTCCAGCTTCCGGATGGGGGTTTTTCGGGAATCGGTGAGCACGGCTTGAATGTGCAGAATAATGGGCAACCCCGCCAGCAACGAGCGGCGAATTTCATTTTCGATGAGATGCTGGACGGCAAAACGTACAGCGACCGAATCCCCGTACCGCACGGGCTGGATTTCTACCACCCGATAGCGGCTCCCCGAAGCAGTTGCTTCCAGGCAAAGGAGCAACACCAGAAAAATACCACCAAATTTTCGAAAGTGTGGTAACAACGTCCGCTCAGCCCTTTCTGAAATTTTCTCACTCTCTTAGACGCAGAAGCATCCCTGATCCCAACATCCCTTTATTTCTCAATCCCCTTCATTCCCCGAATCCCGCCATTTCTTTTTCGTGCCTTTTAAAAGGTGTGTCCCAGAGAAATATGAAGCATAAAGTTCAAATCCGGGAGGGGATAGGCAAAATCCATACGAACCACACCGATAAAAGGCACCAGAAAGCGGAAGCCGAACCCGGCGCTGGTGGAGAAGGCGTTCCAATCGAATTCCCGGGGCGGATTCCAGGCCTGGCCGAAATCGTAAAAGAAAACACCGCTTAAAAACTGGCGGGGGAAATTCTTTCGGGTAATGGGGAACCGTAATTCCACACTCCCCAATACCAGGCGGGAGGCGTAACCGACCGGGGTGAGACTGCGATCGGCATACCCCCGCAGGGAGTTGGGACCGCCCAGATAGTACCGGTCGTAAAACGGGGCGGAGGTATCGGCCACGCTGGCATTCAACCGCGCAGCCAGCACCCAGCCCGACCACAGACCACGATATCCCCGCACATCCAGAACCATCTTTTTGTAATCGGCGAAAGCGCCAAACTGTTTGCTCACCTGGGTAAAGGCCACACTCCCCCACCATCCCGCAGTGGGATAAATGCGATTGTCCCGGGTGTCCTGATTCAAACTGATGACCATGCGATTGATATGATGAAACCCGCTGTCTGGCAACAACACCGGAGGAAGCGGCACGGCATCTTTACTCCCGCTGGCACGGTACATCTCCTTCTCCACCGTCGCATTCTTAAAAATAAATTCGAACCAGAGGTACTTCATCAGCCCGTGATTTCCGGTGAGGCGCACCGAAAGCCCGCCCATATTCACCGGATGGTTGAACCTTTCATCACCAAAATAGTGGAGGAATTCCCGATTGCGGGTAAACATCAGCAGGCGGAAATTCAGATCGGAGGAGAAAATATTCGGGCGGAGGAAGGAAATATCCAGGCCACTTAATCGGTCGCCCACCAGTAACTCGGCTCCCATGTAATTCCCCCGGCCAAACAGATTGTCTGCGCGTATTCCCAGGGGACTAATGTACCAGCCATCAAGCTGGCTGTATCCGCCCCGAAACTGGAAATAAGGCCAATGCCGCTCCTCGACCTCCACGTACACCCGCACCTTCCCCCGGCTGCTCCCCGGCTGGGTATAAAGATTTACTTTTTTAAAGAAATTGCTCTCCTGCAACCGCTGGAAATTGCGCTGCAATTGCGCCTGATGAATGCGGTCTCCCGGCTGGAAATCCAGCAAGGAACGAATCACATATTCCCGCGTTTTGTGATTGCCGGTGATTTCAATGGACTCCACTTCCAGTGCAGGAGAAGTGGTTTGCTGCCGATAAGAATAAGGTGTGGCATACATTGCGGAAATGGGAAGCAGAATACCCGCCAGCAGCAAAAGAAATTTTATGAGCACCTGTTTCATACGAAATGTCCTGGATGTAACGACCTTTTAATTTATTGTGATTTGGGGAATAAACCAAGAAAATAATATGGGATTTCCGGGAATAAATACGACCGGGGAGGCATTCCCGCCTCCCCGGATGTTCAGGGAATCAGAAACCATTTAACTGGGTGACATTTCCTGCGCTATCCGTCACCTGAATTTTACCATCCTGAGCAACCCGCACATTGTACTCCTTGCCACCTTCGCTAAGCGTTCCCCGACCGGTTCCATCGGGATTGTAGATGATGTGGATAACCACCAGGGGCGGTTCCCCGTTCTGATAAGCATTCTCCGATTCCCAAATCTTAACCCACAATTCTCCACTGCCATCACTGTAGCGAATGGAGTACAGAGTGGCGTAATAGCCTTCGGGACCGGTGTAATTCCCATCAATTTCCTCATAGCTGTCGTTCTTACTCACCATCAGGTCCGCATGTTCTCCGTTGCTTTTCCAGGCCTGGATGTGACTTTTTTGCGTCTCCCCTTCCCGAAAGATGCTGACATCCATCCGGGAGGTATCCACCTCTCCGCTGGCATAATGAATTTTTTCTTTGAAGATCATATCCACGGAGGAATCAGCGGGACTCAGGGTAATGTCCGCAAACTGCTCCATGGTCTGAGGATCGTGCCCCGCAGGGAATTGAATCGTTTGGGCGAACTGTCCATGGTTATCATCGATGAGGCGATCGAACGTTCCCGTTACCAGTGTGCCGTCCCGCCAGTTTTCGGTAAAGTCGCCCGTATAGTCGGAGTAGAAATTAATAAGCTTCTGGTAGAATGAACCGTCCCAGTAATCCAGACGCTCGGAAATATGACCGGAGTGATCGGGATTAATCTCCAGTTCCTGAGTGAGCTGCTTGGGATCGCTATCCTGGGCATACCACACGTTGTGCTGTAAAATCGCTCCGGTAATCTTATTCCCCGGCCCCCAATCGGTGGCGGTAGCCTGCTCTTCCACCTTCACAATGTGGTAACCCGGTTTAAACTCCGAGAATTTATACAGCGAAATGAAACGGTCGTCGGTAATGTTTAAGGGAGTAAAGTTTAAATCCACACGAATTTCCGTAGAATCGTACTGCAACTGCACGTTCGCGGGGAAGTTGAATTTTACCTCGTAGTAGCGCCCATAGCCGGTGGAATCGTTGTAATAGAGCGCCTGCCGGGTGGTGACGCCGGTAATGGGATCGGTCTTTTCCCGGAACCACAGCAAGGAATCATCTGTGATTTTGTGGAATCCGCTCGCGGAGGTCAGCTCCTTGCGGGCGTTCATCAATTGAGTGATCTTCTTGTTCAATGCAGGCAGGGAATAGGTCCCTCCGGGCACCGATTTGTCAATGGGGATATCGTCGCTCACCATCTCATCCACTTTATCCACCGTATTCACCGAATGTACCATCTGCCAGCTACTCACCAATCCTTCCGTAGCGGCTTTACTTAACTGCAATTGATTCTGGGGCGGCTGGGTGGCATTCTTGTCGCAGCCGGTTCCCCACACCAGCGCCAGCAGCACTGCCAGCGCGATTCCCAACTGAGTAAATCCTGAAAAACGTTTCATGACTCCTTCTCCTTATGTTTGGTTAATATGTCAGTTAACGGCTTTAATTCTTTCCGTTTCGTTTTCGTTCTACCCTATTTAGAACACAAATTGTGCCACAAAATAGAACACAGCTTTACTTATTGTTTTTCAGGGAGTTAGAACAAACTCAAGAATTGCCCCCTTTTCCCGAAACCGTGCCTCCCATTCACGGGTGTGAAGATTTTGCTACAGGTTGGTTTGATAATCCAACTATCGTTGCTTATGCTCTTTCGTCATCTTTTCCCGGAGGTCTCAATTGCTTCGGTTAATTCAGAGAATTCTGCGGCTAATTTCATCTGGAAACCATATTCCGAAATATCCCTCAAAATAGTGTTGGTTTCGTCCCGGAAGATTTCCCCTCAATTCCCATTTCAAAAAAGAATTGACAAATTTCCTTTAAATTAGTAATATTTTTGAAGATGGGTAATTTCGGGTGTGACCAGTGTAAATTTATGGCTGTTTGAGTACCCCAATAATACACCGGGAAAGGGGCAGGAAAGGAGTCGGTGACTGTGACACCATTTGATACGACGGTGTTGTTGAACATATTGAAAGTGGTGGTTGCCATGCTGTGCGGTGGGCTCATTGGTCTGGAGCGCGCACGCGATCAGAAACCGGCGGGCGTGCGTACCCAGATGCTGGTGGCTATGGGTTCGGCTCTCTTTATGGTGGTATCTCTGAGCATGGGAGAAAAAATGAATGTGGACCCCACCCGCATTGCCGCCCAGGTAGTTTCTGGCATCGGATTTCTGGGGGCAGGTGCTATCATCCGGGAGCGAGGCTCGGTAATGGGGATGACCACCGCTGCCTCTATCTGGGTCACCGCCTCCATTGGTCTGGCGATTGGTGCGGGTATGTTTCTGGAAGGAATTTTACTCACCATTATCGCTTACCTGGTACTGGGCTGGCTCAGCCGGTACATTAAAATATAGTCGTCTGCATTCCGAACCCTCTGAGAGCAGGAGGGTAGCATCAACATGTTCCAGAAAATAAATTAGAGAATAACGAATAAAACAGAAGGGGTTGTCCATGTGGTATGAATCACCTTTGTTGTTAAACACCATTTACGCAGTTGGGGGAGTGATTATCGGAATCGCTGCTGCCATTATTACCTATCGTTTGTTTAACCGCATTACCCACTTCGATATTCCCAACGAACTGGAAAAGGGAAACCTGGCCGTTGGGGTGGTGGTATGCGGAATTTTTATTATGATTGGCCTGATTGTGGGGCTCATCATCGGAATGAGCTTAAACTGAATTAGATTGATTCCGAAGATTGAAGTATAAACGATTCGGGGTAAAAAAACAGGAGAGCGATTTAGGGGTTGGGAGGATGTAAAACGTTATGAGGTATGTGAAAAAACATTTCTGGCTGGGAATTCTACTTTTATTTTTTCTCATGGGATGCACTCGGCGTGAGGAACCGGCTAATGTAGAAGCCCATGCGGATTCGTTAATGCAAATGGTGGAACGCCGTATTCAGGAGAAAAAAGAGATTGAGCAGTTCCGCAAACGGGTACTTCCTCGCGATTTCCAGCAAAAGATTGAACGCTACTATCCGGTGATTCGTAAATATGCCAAGCGCTACGGGCTGGATTGGCGTTTGATCGTGGTACAAATTCTCAAAGAATCCCGCTTTCGCGAAGATGCCCGCAGCCACAAAGGTGCCATGGGGCTAATGCAAATCATGCCCTCTACCGCCAAACTGATTCGCAAAGAAATGGACATCGAATACATCTCCATTAATCCCCGGGACAATATTGCTGCGGGGATTTATCATTTATACAAACAGCTCAAGTATTTCCCGGAATCCGACCGCGAAAACCGCGTTAAACTGGCTCTGGCCGCTTACAACTGTGGCGCCGGTCACATCTTCGACGCTCAGGATATCGCCCGCTTCCTCAAGCTCGATCCCCGCACCTGGAAAGCGGTAAAAACCTGTCTCCCCAAACTCACTTCCGATTTCTGGCGGTTGCACCTGGAAGTGTGGGAATTGGGAGTGCCCAACTACGGCTACTTTTACGGGTACGAACAAACCATCGATTATGTGGACGACATCTGGCGCAATTACACCATTCTCCGAAAAATTTACTAATCCATGAAATACTCACTGTCACATCTCCAACACCCAATTTCTTCTTCCCTTTTCTCAGGGAGTTTTTTGCTATTCTTGCTTTTTGGAATTGCAGTTCTCCCCCTTCACGAAACCTCCTGCCAGAACTGGGATGTGCATTGGCTGCAGCAGATTAACTCCCATTACACCGAGCAGGGGAATCGGCTGGTGGCGGGTTTCGAGAAAAGTGTAGCGGTGGCTTCTCTGGCAGCACCGGTGGGCATCCTGGCGGTAAGCCTGGAGAAAAACGATGGTAAACTTCGCAATCGGGGATTGGATTTGTTTTTTAGCGAGGTGCTGGCTTACGGAATTACCATGGCTTTAAAATACGGCATCGACCGGCAGCGCCCTTACCAGCAATACGATTGGGTAAAATCTGCCGGGGGCGAAAATACTCCCTCTTTCCCCAGCGGACACACCACCGGAGGTTTTGTTCTGGCCACAGGAATTAGCCTGCAGGCCAGGAACATCTGGGTAACCCTCCTCAGCTTTACCTGGGCAACGGCGGTGGGGATGGGACGCATCTACCAGGGGGTACATTTCCCTTCCGATGTGCTGGCGGGTGCCGTGATTGGTTCTGCCGTGGCTTATGGTGTGTACAAATGGCAACCCTCCCAGCGCCTGTTCGGAACAAAGAACTGGACTTCCATCCAATATCACCTCAGCTTTCCTCCCCAACACACGCCTCTTTTTCACCTCTCCTGGAAGTTCTGAGCAGGGACGTTCATCCGGGGATTCAGCCACAGCTCCAACATCTGTTTTGCATTTGAAACCGGGTGTAACTACATTTTGGTTTCGGATTTCGTTTAAACAATCAGGGTTTGCGTTGGCTCAATTTTTCCTGTTCGTTACAGTATTACTGGCCTATTTTGTGAAGGGGCTCAGCGGATTCGGACCGGCAATGTTTGTGGTTCCGGTTTTTACCTTAATCCTGGGTGCTCCTTCTGCACTGGTGGCATCTGCACTGCTGGATGCGGTAGCGGGATTGCTGTTACTCCCGCAGGTCCACCGCCACATCGATTGGGGTTTTGTCCTTCCGGTGATTGTTGCCATTTCGGTGGGCAGTTTTATTGGTGCCCGAATGGTATTTCTCTTTTCCCCCATATTGCTAAAACGATTGATTGGCGGCATGCTTCTCCTGTTTGTAAGCTACCTGCTCTGGAATCCTGCTAAAACGGCCTCTCCCAGGGAACAACCCGCTATCTCCCTGAAACTCCTCATCGCCCTGATAAGCGGAATTTCCGGCGGATTGGTGGGAATGTCCGGTCCGCCCCTGGCGGCCTTCCTGAAATATTTTTCCGGGAAAGAGTACTTCCGCACCCAGCTGGTGATTATTTTCTTTGTGGAAAAAATTGTTCGACTGGGTGTGTATGCTCAGGGAAATCTGCTTCCCTTACACCATTGGCCCGCTTACGGAAAGTGGATTCCCGTGCTGATACTGGGATTGGTGCTGGGCAGCAGAGTGCACACCTCCCTAAGCGAAACGCGTTTTAACCGTGTGGTTGGACTACTGCTTCTCATTCCAGCCTTCCGCTTACTTCTGTTTTGATGGAAAGACCATGAGTATCTTCCAATTTTGGCTGGATTAATGTTTGCTGATGCCCACGGACAGATTTCATACCCCGATTGCAGCAGCTCATTTCCGGCAAAATCTTTTGCCTTTAGATTTGAAACAGGAAAATTGATTCTGTAAATTACGATTCTTTGAATCTGAGTAAGGAAAGGATTGTACTATGAAAAAAACAGGTTTCTCATATCTTCTTCTCATCGTTCTGCTCCATCTGGGAACAGTTTGGTGTCAAACGGCTGACCGATGGCTGGATTTTCGCAACCAGGCAGACGAATACTACCTGGTTCTGGAAAAAACCGACCTCACCAATTTTTCCTGCTATTTTACCAGCAGCGCTTATCTGAATTACGTTTCCAGCGAAACGGATAGCAACTACAACTATCCTCTCAAATTTGTCTGGACGCAGGAAGGCAAAACCTACTACATCCTGCAACCGTATCCGGGAATGAGCGACCCCAAAAAGCGCCAGCAAACTCTGCAACAAATCCAGATTGTAAAAACGGAATTTCAGGGATTTTTTCTGGATTTCATCAACTTCGTGATTTACTCGCCTTTTTCCGATATTCCCGATGATGCGGAAATTGAATTTAGCGAGGACAGTGTGCGGGTGCACTACCGGAGCGGGGAAGGGAATATGGTGGCGGATGTATGGAAAGTGTTTCTCCCATCCGGAAAATTGCGCAAGGTGCGTTTCGAGGCGGGAGATAAACGCGTGATTAACTATCCCGCCTACACAGAGGTGGAAGGAAAGTGGTTGTGCGTAGGCTGGGATAGCCAGATTTACCAGAATGGCGAAATCAGCAGCGGTTCTGCCACGCGAATCGAATATCGGAAAATCGATCGCTTTTACATGCCCATTCGGGTGGCAACCATGGTTCAGGTTGCGGATCGGCCAGAGGAACGCTACATCAGTGAGCTCTTCCTCAAAGATTATCTGTTCAATGTTCCTCTGGAAGAAATTAAAGATACCCGGAGCGGGAATAGTGAAAACACTTCCGGGAAATAAGATAACATCAGGATATCTAATAAATATTTAGCGGATTAACACCATTTTTCTCGTTTCCCGGATGCTCTTCCCCGATAATCGGTAAAAATAAATTCCGCCGGGTAAATTTTCTCCGTTAAAATCTATAAAATACGCACCAGCAGGATGATACCTGTTAATTAACGTTCTCACTAGACGACCGGTAATATCGAATATTTCCAGTTTTACTTTTTGGGGATATGGCACATAATAATTAATTCGGGTACTGGAATTGAACGGATCAGGATAATTTTGAGCAAGATAAAACTTATTCCCCTTTATTGGGATATGTTGAAGGAAAGTAAGGGGTTTATTCCAGTGAGCAAAAGAGTGGGATGGTTTATTTCCTGCCTCTGAAAAGGCACCTCCAATATATATATCATTTTTATGGGCATTAATATTAAACACAACTCCATAATTTATGGATGACCAAACTCCTCCAATACCACTACCGAGACCTGACCATTGGGAACCATCCCATTTTGCAACCAGATTTGTAATGACATTTCCAGCTTTACTAAAAAAACCACCAGCATAGAGATTACCATGAAGATCCATATCTATTGAGAATACTAAATCATTGACACCATTATCATTACCTGTCCCTAACGGATACCATCTCGTTCCATCCCATCGGGCAATATTGTTTGCCTGTACAGTATCTGCCCTATCAAAATATCCGGCTACATATACCTGATTATTAAAAATGCATATATCACTGATACCCGCCCCTGAATTACTGGAAGTAACTCCCCTTCCTAAACTGTGCCAGCTACGACCATCCCACA
>JALWDQ010000155.1:0-1630 GCA_027039625.1 Calditrichia bacterium
CACCGGGTGCGGTCCGGGAATGGATTCCAGTCCCAGCGCCTCGATGCCTTCCCGAAACTGTTTGATGCGAGCATGGAGGTGTTTCAGGCGTTCCTGCCCTTCTTCGCTATCGGCAATATCGATGGCTTTGGTGGCAGCGGCGCAATCGGCTACGCTAAGGGGATTGGTATAAATATAGGTATCTGCCTTTTGCCGCACGGCTTCAATCACTGCGGGACTGGCGGCAATAAATCCCCCGTTCACACCAAACGCCTTCCCGAACGTTCCCACAATGATGTCCGGCTGAACCCCGGTGTACTCGGCGGTACCGCGTCCCGTTGCTCCGTAAGCGCCAATGCCGTGGGAGTCATCCACCGCGGTAATGACGCCATCTTTAAATTTCTCATGGTACGGCTCGGCAATTTTCACAATCTGGTCGATGGGGGCATAATCCCCGCGCATACTGAAAATGCCGTCGAAGATAATCACTACCCGCTCGATGTGCTCGGGGACTTCATCCAAGCAGCGTTTCAGATCGTCCATATCATTGTGTTTGTAGATACCTTTATTTTCCCGCGGCACACCGGCAATGCGCATAGCGCGGATGATGCTGTTGTGATTCAGCTCGTCCCCAATCCAATAGGTTTGCTTGCTGGAAATGGCAAACGCCAGACCGCAATTGGCAGTGTAAGCGGAATTAAAAATTTTGGCGGCAGGTTTGTTCACAAATTGGGCGATGCGCTCTTCCAGTTCGACATGGTAATGAAATGTTCCGTCAATAAAACGCACTGCTCCGGGCCCCACGCCAAACTTCCGGGTGGCTTCATCGGCGGCCTCTATTAGCGCCGGATGGTGGGACAGAGAAAGGTAGCTGTTGGAATTCATGCGGATAAACTCGCGATCCACCCCTTTCAGTTTGTAGCGGGGACCTCTCTCGCCCCGGGGAGGAATGTAGTCCACAATGATGCGTTCCGGGGCTTTGGCACGACCCTCGGCCTGTAAGGCTTCCACTTCCTGCATTAAAGCACGATCTAATTTTTCCAGTGGCATGGTGTATTTCCTTCCCTTTTTTGATGTCCTGAAAATGATAATCAAACTGCAGGGAATTCGCAAGGTGCAAGAAAAAAAGTTGGGAATTTCTCCGGATAAACACCTTTTTAAAGAAAGGTAAAATATTCATCAATAATTTCGTTCGAGAGGCATCATTGAACTTCTTCGTTAATCAGTAAATCTATTATTTATCCGGGATTACTACCTGAGAAAGATGAATACATTGGTATCAATTCATTTATTCTGTCTTATCTCTTGAATAATTGAATCAATTCCGTTTTCCGCATAGCCTTTTGTTTTAATCTTATTTCCAATTCTTTCCCATAAATTTTCGATATACGATTCGATATCGCGTTCTTTTACGTAGGATTCTAATAATCCTATAATAACCTCGCTTAAATTTTTTCCTTCTGTTTTTGCCAGTCGAGTGGTTTTATTCTTTAATTCCAGATCTATTTTTATAATTAGCTGATTAGCCATTTTAAGCCTCACAAAATTAAATATATTGTTACTATAAAAAATAAATCTTTCAGAACAAAATTCATAAAAATTTTTCAGGCTATGTCCAGAAAATTTAACACGAATACATTAAAGCGCTAGA
>JALWDQ010000156.1:0-1628 GCA_027039625.1 Calditrichia bacterium
TTTAACTATTTCACAACGATACTGTAAAATAGTAACATAATTGGTGGAGTTGGATCAGAAATTTTAGAAAATCTCAGAGAAAGAGAGCTGATTGGTGAAATTGTTAAATGGATCGATACACGTGAAATTATTTTGATCAAAGGTGCAAGACAGGTGGGGAAAACCTCCCTTCTGTATTTACTGATAAAGTATCTCATGTCAAATGGTTTCTCACCAGACAAAATTCATTTCTATGACCTCGAAGACGAGTTTGTGAGAATGTCCTTTGAAGGTAGTTACGGGGATGTGATACGCTTTCTACAGACCGAAGGTGTGGACAGGAAAAATCGGCATTTTGTATTTTTAGATGAAATTCAATATCTTGAAGACCCATCCCCGACTCTAAAATTAATCCATGATCATCATCCTAATATAAAACTCATAGTATCCGGGTCATCATCCCTCGCTATTGAAAAGAAATGGTCTCAATCACTTGCAGGTAGATTTGTGGAATTCCAATTGCACCCCCTCAATTTTCGAGAGTTCCTTAATTTCAAAGATATTGACCTCAGGAATTATAGGCTCACACTGAGCGAGTTAATTGATAAAGCCAATGAGAGATTCAGAGTTCCCCCGGCTCACGAAAATCTTTTAAAAAATCTCTGGAGAGAATATGTTATCTGGGGTGGCCTTCCGGGTGTAGTTTTACTCGAAGATTTTACCATGAAGGAAAGGTTGCTCCACAGCTATATATCATCTTACGTCATGAAAGACATCGTTGGTCTTTTAAAGAGCACAACAAGATTCGTAAAACTTCTCCAGTTGATAGCCGCTCAATCGTCAAATCTCTTAAATCTTAATGAACTCTCAAGAGTTTCAGCCATACCTCGAAGCACACTCGAAAATTATATTTCCGTACTTGAAGCAAGCTTTATTGTTAATTTGATTAGACCATTTAAGCGAAATCCGTCAACTGAGATTGTCAAAATGCCTAAAATCTATTTTTTCGACAATGGTGTAAGGAATGGCCTCATTGGCATTTTTTCACAACCTGAGGCTCATCCTTTAAGTGGGCAACTTATGGAAAATGCGATTTTTACGAATCTTAATACCAAAGGTTATCGTGTCAATTTCTGGAGGTCAAAATCAGGGCAGGAAGTTGACTTTGTTTTACAAATAAACGGCAACCTTGTGGCTATAGAGGTCAAACAGGGTGAAGTCTGTCCGCCCCATATCCCAGGGGGAATCAGGTCATTTATTAAGAGCTATGCTCCCAATATCTCTATAATTTTCAATGACAGATGCCTTACGTGTATGCCAGATAAAAGGATTTGTTATTTACCACACTGGACTGTTGGATGGATTGAGAAAAGCTCGTTGCGTTAGAAAATATTGTCCCCACACTGGTAAAATTTTATTGATGTAAAAAAGTTCAACTATTTTACATCGCTGCTGAAAAATAGTAGCCTAACATCAGGTTATCCCGCAGGTCAGAATTCTCTGAATCTTTCCGAAATTCCTTCGCTAATCAGTTCAATCCCGCTTCAAACTTTTTCCACACTTCCTGGATTGCTCTGGAGGCAGGGGAGTCGCCATATTCCACAACACTCAGTCCTTCTGTCATGGACTTTGTTACAGCAGGATCAAAG
>JALWDQ010000157.1:0-1623 GCA_027039625.1 Calditrichia bacterium
CTCCCTGGCATTTCGGTTTGCTGTGGCGATTTTACCACCGGTGTAAAAAGGATACACCAGGTTCACATCAAATTTAAATACGTCCCGTTGATTTCCGGGAAAAGGCGCCATGGGTCGCAACGGTACAAACTCGTTGGGAAGGGGCCCGGAAGGGGACATCACCGGAATTTTTTTCAAACCTTGCGGGTACATGTTGGGTAAGTTGTTGGTGTAAAAATATTTGGTTAACAGATTCAGATGCGGCAGTTTGTAAGCCCGGGCCTGTTCTATTTTTGCCTCGGCTTCAGCAATGCGGCTGCTTGCAATCCGGGTGGCGGGATTCTGCTTCAGCGCCATCTGGATTGCCTGCGGTAAGGTGAGCCGGGTTGGTGCGGCTCCAATGTTCCCGATGGTGAAAAAGAACAGTACGATTGCTGCTGTGAACGTGTCCTTTATTTTCATGAAATCCCCTCCGTGCTAACGGATTTTTCCGATTTTCGTTTTTGCATGTTGATGCGGTAACCTCGCCTTTCGATGCTTCCCAGTCCCATGGAAAGCAGAATGATGGTGAGGAACACCGCAATGAATTTCAGCAGTGTATTTAAATATTGAGCTGCCACAGCAAGCGGCTGGTGATGATTGAATACCAGATAGAGTGCCTGCAAATAATAGCGTAGGGGAAAAATTCCGCCCAACCAGCGAGGAAACTCCGCCATTTGCTCCAGGGGAACCAGAAATCCCGAATACATAAATGCAGGCATGACAATCAAGGTAATAATGGCGGTAAGCGCCACTACATTATTGATGTTGAGGGTAAGCACCATGGAAAGAGTTTCCATGGCCAGCACAAATAAAAAGATGACCACAACCGTGTTCCACATGGATGGTGGCATGGGAATATGGAAAAGGTACATGGTCAGGGTAAAAGCGGTAGAGATGGCTGTTCCGACCATGAGCCAGGAGGTAATCATGGGAATAATAATGGCTTTGAGAGGCATTTGCCGGCCGAATTTTATTTCTGGAATAAGACCCTGAATTTGTTTGTGATTGGTGCGAAGTGCCAGCAGAACAATAAGCATGGAAACAATCTGCATGGCCAGCCCCATGAAGGCTGGTAACATGGAGGATTCCATATTTACAGTGGGCGAATACAACACCCGTTCGTTCAAATTCAGAAGCGGTTTGGGAGTGTGGCGGGTGTTGGGAATACTTCCTAAATCCTCCACCGGTAAATGAAGCGCCAATTGCATGTTCAAGGTCATCACGATTTGCTTAAGTCCCCCCAGACCCAATTTGGGCACAATGGGATTGGAGGTGCCATTAAGCACCGCCAGCAGGTTAATGGGGCGGTGATTCATAACCTCCCGATAACTGTGCTCGGGAATCACGACCCCCACATCAATCTTTCCCTCGTCCAGCAAACGGGTAATTTCCTGGTAATCCATCGCGCGATAAACCACCCGGTAAAGGGGATTGGCATTGATGTTAAAGATGAGGGAGCGGCTCAATGGGGAATTGTCTATGTCGCAAATAGCGGTACGGATGGCTCTCGGTTCACTTTTGTAGTACATCCCGGGAATCAAACTAAAAAACAGGGTAAGTACCAGTATGATGAGCACCGTCCGTAAAAGCAACCTCCCCATC
>JALWDQ010000158.1:0-1619 GCA_027039625.1 Calditrichia bacterium
CATTTCGGCCAACGTGGATTTCTTCTCAGGATTTGTGTACGATATGCTGGGCTTCCCGCGGGAAATTTACACACCTCTATTTGCCATGGCACGGGTGGTGGGCTGGAGCGCCCATCGCATCGAAGAGCTCATCAACGGACGCCGCATTATTCGCCCGGCTTACAAAAGCGTTGCCGAACCGCAAAAATACATCCCGCTGGACGAACGAGAATAAATCAGCATCATCATGGCAAACCTTTCTATTCCCGGTCATCAACTGGCCGGGGATTTTTTTATCTGGAATGGGGTTTTGGTGGAAAAGGGATATTCTTCAGAAAAAAAATCCTATGCCCGGGGTTCGAGGAAGGTACTCTTTCGGTAAAAACACAACGGACGATTTATAATTGCCAACAGGAAGAATTCATTAAATGACGCGATTCGGAAAAAGAGGCATGGAGAAGTTCTCCCCCTTCTATCCCCCCTCACCACCTCACACGTTATTCACCATGCGGCAAAGTTTCTTTTTAAGACGCAGAGAAATGGGAAGGGAAACCGCCTACTGCGCAAGTTTTTTCAATACCTCTAACTCTCCTAACCCTATGGGCTGAACAGGGAATTGCTCAAATAAAAACCGAAAATATTCCTCCAATTTGCGTAGATACTGCTCCACATCCTCTGCCGTGCGGTTGTATTTGGAACCACCGGGCATCAGTTCGTTGGAGTGGAACATCATATTCAAAACACGAACGCCACGCTGAACTCGAGTGAGGGTAAGTTGCTTCATCTCCTCCAATGTGGCATAGGAGGGACGCAACCACACCAGGTTGGTGCGGAAGAGAAAGCGAACCATTTTACGAATCCCCCAATCCGGGAAGTAAATGTACTTTTTCTCCACAAAACCGGGTACCGGTCGGGTGAACCCAATGGTGATGGGAACCTCCAGAATACCGGAATTCCCCATCCGGGTCATATCCCGATAGTTGAGAAAATACGGTTTTTCCGTTTCCAGCACCCCAAAATTGGGCTCGTATGGTTTGTTGGCCAGTCGAAACGGCACCACGCTGCTATCCACCGCAAAATGCAGGGATTCCAGAATCGGGATGAAAGCTTCGGAGAATCCGTATCGTCCTGCCCGATACGAGCGAGGGGCATGCCCGAAATTCTCGGCAATTTCCTGGGTAAGTACCTGCATCTTCCGGAACTGCAATTCTTCCGGTAAATTGTGGACGAAGGTATTTTCGATGGTTAATTCTTCATCATAAGGGGGATTGCACCAGGGATGCAGGTGCGCCCCGATTTCTGCCAATCCCTCGTTGCGGAACCGCTTTAAAATAGCCACCGCCTCCCGGTTGCGCACCACGGGATAATCGATAAGGTAGGTTAAAATAATTCCGTATTTTTGGGCTAAGCGATGGAGCGGTTCCAGGTACCGAATGTTATTGACGGTACACTCCACATGGCGCTTGAACCCCTTCCCCCACTCCATTTCTTCTTCCGTGTCGATGGAAATAATCAGGTAGATGTTCCGATGGTTCTGCGGCTTAGTCACCTTGGGTTACCCTATCGATTAATTGCAAATATTTCTGGCGCATGGTCTCTCCGGAGAAATGTTGCACGGCGCGTTCCCGGGAATTTTTCGC
>JALWDQ010000159.1:0-4983 GCA_027039625.1 Calditrichia bacterium
CTTCTGTGGAACTCTCTCACACTTCGTACCAAATTTACCCTGGGTGCTTCCCTGGTTATGACATTATTGGCAATTATTTCTTACATCATATTTAGTAATCGAATTATCGATAATGTGCATCGAAACGTTTTTACCACTGCCAAAACGTTGAGCACAAATCTGGCCAACATTTCCTGGGAACCCATCAGTACCGAACGTAGCCTGGTGCTATTTGAGAATGCTAAGTCCATTAAGGAGAGTAATCCTGAACTGGTGTCCATGGTCTTTATTACCGATTCTAACAATACGGTGCTGGCATCCTATCCGGTTAAAATCGAAATCATCGGGAAGCCGCTAACTGCCCCTGTGATGTCGGAAGTGGATACACTGGAACAAACCCGGGTGATTCGCTATCAGTTTGCCGAAGATAGCATTTACTTCGATTTTAAAGAACCGGTTGTGTTAAAGAAAGGGGCAACGGCGCCCATCGGATACACCCATGTATTTGTGGATGAGAAATACATCCAGCATCTGGTGCACATCAATCGGCGGAATCTCCTGTTGTTGCTCATCTTTTTCCTGATACTGGGTAATTTTGGAATTTACGTGCTCATCACTTTGATTATGGATCCTTTCCACAAACTGGCGGGATGGGTGCGCGATGTAGGACATGGTACTGTGGATGAGGACGAGCTGGATATCGACGCCAGCGATGAGCTGGGGGAAATCGCCCAGGCTTTCAACGAAATGACCTCCAAATTCCGGGAAGCTCAGGCGAATTTAATGGAGCAGCAGCGCATCCAGCGCGAATTGCAGGTGGCACAGGAAATTCAGCAAATGTTGCTGCCGGACGATTTCCCCAACGTGAAAGGCTACGACATTACCTCTTACTACCAGGCTGCCAAAGAAGTAGGCGGCGATTTGTTCGATTTTGTGGAGGTGGATGACCACACCATTGGAATTTGTGTGGCAGATGTTTCCGGTAAGGGTGTACCGGGCTCCATGGTGATGACCATGATTCGTACCGCTTTGCGCCTGGAAGCCCGGGGAAATAAAAACCCTGCAGACGTACTGGCGCGGGTAAACTCCTTCATCACCGACGACATTCGTAAAGGGATGTTTGTTACCGCGTTCTACATCATTCTGGATTCCCGCGAACGCATGATTAGTTTTGCCAGTGCCGGGCATAACCCCATGATTCTTTATCGAGGGAAAACCAAGGAAACGTTCTATCTGAATCCTCCAGGATTCCCCATAGGTATTCGCTTGCCGGACATCAAACTGTTCGATCGTACCATCCAGTACGATCGCATCCGGCTCCATCCCGATGATATCCTCATTATTTACACCGATGGCATTACCGAGGCTATGAACAGCCGCCGGGAACTGTACGGGGAAGAACGCTTCCTCTCCGCTATCCGCCGCTACGGACATCTGGATGTGGTGGAATTTGTGAAAAAACTTAAAGAAGATATTCACGCTTTTACCGGAGAGTACGAACAGAATGACGACATCACGCTGGTGGCAATTAAAGAAAATATGGAAGCAGTGGATGTGAAGGTGAATTTCTTCCGGGAACTCTTCGAGCGGGTGAAAAACAGCGATATTACGGTGGCTCGAGCCTGCCAGGAGTTTGGTATTTCGCCTTCGACCTACTACAAGTATAAAAAGATTTACGATGAAGGTGGCTACGAATATTTGCGCGAGATGGTGCACGGGTACACGAATCTGGGCATGCGGCATCTAAGCATCGAAGTAAAGACCAAGCTGTACGACATCATTCGCAAGCACCCGGAATATGGTCCGAAACGCATCAGTGAACAGCTTAATACGGAAGAGTATGGATTTACCGAAGTGTCTCCCCGCTTAATTTATGAAGAATTGAAACGAGCCAAATTAAACACCCGCAAGAAACGAGAGATGTTTGTGCAACGGGGAGGAAAACAGCGACTCAAACCGCCAGGAACACCGCTGCTTACCCTGGATGGCGAAGTGATGATTGGATATCGCAGCGAAGATCAATCGGATATTCCTTCCATCTTTAAGGTCGCTCCGGCAATTAAGAAAACCACTATTAAGGAGCGGATTATTACGGTGACCTCGAAACCGAACGATGGCAAAGACCAGGAAAAGAACGAGGACGAGACCGTTGAAAAAAGGAATGAGGAGCCAGAAAACGGCAATGTGGCAGCCGTCACTTCAGAAAACAAAAGAAAATCCGATGATAGCTTAGACCAGATTGCAGGCGAGAGTGTGGATGAATAAAAAGATTCCTGAGTTGACAAAGGCTTTAAATTCAGTTAAATTGAAAAAATATATGTGCATTTCAATTCTACCATAAACCTGGAGGATGGAATGGAAGGCATTCAGGTATCCACAGAAGTAGCAGGAAGTCAAGGAGAGATTTCCATCATAAAGGTTGGAGGGTTCATTGATACGACAACCTCGGCAGAAGTGGAACGTGCGCTAAATAACCTGTTGAAAAGTGGTAGATACAACATTATCATCGATTTACGTAATGTGGATTACATTAGTTCGGCAGGCTGGGGTATTTTTATTAGCGAAATCAAAACCATTCGAGAACATAATGGCGACCTGAAATTAGCCCGGATGATTCCGGATGTTTACGAAATTTTCGAATTACTGGAGTTCCATCACATTCTGGAAGTGTACGATACGCTGGAAGAAGCAATTCAGAGTTTCGAGGTTGGGAAACGGGTTCAACCTGCCGTTCAGCCCGAAGCTGCTTCTGGAGAATCGGCAGTTCAGCAAGCTATTCGGGCACGGGCTCAGGGAACTGGTGCAGCAGCCACAGCTACCGTTTCTTCTCAAACGGCAGTAGCTCAGGAAGTACCGGGAGGCCCCGGGCAACCTCTTGGGGAAGAACAACCGGCGCTTCCGCTTTCCATGTATTCCACCGAAGAAAAAATTAAACATATTGTGGCCGAACATCCCGAATGGGGGGCGTTTAAAATCAATAAAATGCTCAATACGGATAAATATGGTTACGTGAAATTGGGATGGTTCGGAGTTCGAGCCCTCCTAAATCGCCTGAATCTCAACAGTCGCAAGAAGAGGAGAGCTTTCGCCGAAAACTATCGAAAAAGCCATGTTTAGGGAAATAATTATTTAGAGATGGGTCACAATGGATGTGCTGGATATTCTTTTTCTTTTGGTGTTAGGATTGGGAATTGTTTCCAATTTTTTAAGTATCCCCGGAAATTTAGTTGTTTTCTTCGACTCGCTCTGGTACGCTCTTGTAAGTTCCCATCATCATTTTTCCACCACATTTTTTATTACGTTATTTGTGGTGGCACTCATTGTGGAATTGCTGGAATACTTGATTATCGCTTTTGGAGCCCGCCGTTTTGGCGCCAGTAAACTGGGGAGTGCGGCTGCGGTAATCGGAGGAATTGTGGGAAGTATTAGTGGTATTTTTGTGTCCCCTGTTCTGGGTGCCATCGTGGGGGGATTTGCCGGAGTGATTGTAGGTACCCTGGGGATTGAGCTGGTGCGCGGGAAGAAATTTAAGGAATCCTGGCATGCCACGCTGGGGGCGCTGCTGGGCCGAATGGGGGGACTCACCGTAAAGCTGGTGGGAACCGTGGTGATGGCGACCATGGTGATGATGAATGTCTCCTGGTAGTTTTGCAGTTTATCCTGCCTGTACCAAATAAATTTTCTCCGTTGAGGTACAAAATCCTTCCTTTTCGGTTGACCCGCACGGGAAGGAATTCGGGAATTATCCCGGGGATAACTCTGCACTGGTTTGGGCTGTTGGCTGGATTCAGGGCTTTCGTTTGGAAATGCAGGACTTCACTCCGGTTTATTTTTTCCAGAACGAGGGTGTAAACAGAATGAGCACGGTGTAAATTTCCAGACGTCCTGCCAGCATAAAGAAGGAAAGTATCCATTTCCCCAATACCGGGATGTGCGCATAATTATCGGTAGGTCCCACACTGCCCAAACCCGGACCAATGTTCCCCAGTGTGGCTGCTACGGCGCCAAAAGAGGATTCCAAATCTAACCCCAGTATTGAGAGGAAAACCACCCCGCCTGTAAAGAGGGCAATCATTAAAACAAAAAAGCCCAGAATATTCAATACGATTTCCCGGGGAACAACCATATCTCCGATGCGAGTGGGAATAATGGCTTTTGGGTGGAGCAGGCGTTTTATTTCGATTCCCACAAATTTTAGCAGGACGTAGAGCCGCACTACTTTCATTCCACCGCCGGTACTTCCGGCGCACCCTCCGATGAACATGAATAAAAATAGCAGAAACTGGGAGCTGAAACTCCATTGTTCGTAATCGGCTGTGCCGAAACCGGTCGTAGTAAGAATGGAAACCACCTGAAAGAGGGTTTTACGAAAAGCCAGTTCGAAATCAGGGATATGATGCACTAGAACATCGTAGCCGATGAACAACGTCCCTGCGGAAATGAGCACCATATAAAACACCCACTCCCGGTTACGGTGGTACACATGGAATTGCTTCCTTAGAAATCGATAATGCAGGGCGAAATTACTCCCTGCCACAATCATAAAAAAGATGATGACATATTCGATATAGGCACTGTGGTAGTAACCGATGCTGGCATTTTTAGTGGAGAAGCCGCCCGTGGCCATGGTACCAAACGTGTGGCACAGAGCGTCGAAGAGGTTCATGCCTCCGAACAGGAGCATCACCGTTTCTACTGCGGAAATAAGCACGTACACTCCCCAGAGGATTTTGGCGGTTTCCGTGACCCGGGGTGTGAGTTTATCCGGTGTGGGGCCGGGGACTTCCGCTTTAAAAAGCTGCATTCCCCCTACACCCAGAAAGGGTAAAATCGCCAGCGAAAGCACAATAATACCCATTCCCCCCAGCCAATGGGTAAAACTGCGCCAGAATAGGAGTCCGTGGGGGAGTTTTTCAATATCCACCAGGATGGTGGCGCCGGTGGTGGTAAAACCGGACATAGTTTCGAAAAAAGCATCGGTGAAGGAAGGAATGGCACCGGAAA
>JALWDQ010000160.1:0-1614 GCA_027039625.1 Calditrichia bacterium
ACCAGCTCCAGCAGGTGGTTCTGGTGGTTACCCGCTATTTTGGAGGAACCAAATTGGGAACCGGCGGTTTGATTCGGGCTTACGGAGAAGCCGCCGAGGCGGCCATCCGGAATGCCTCCATTGTGAAGCGTTTCCGCGAAGTGGAAGTACGCGTGGCTTATCCTTTTTCTCAGATTAACCGCGTTCAGCACCTGGTTCATCAATACCGGGGCAGAATTAAAGAGGATGCGACCCAGGAGGGGATGATTGCCAACATTCGTTTGCTTCCTTCCCGGGTACAGGGGTTTAAAGAGGAGCTGGTACAGCGCACGTCCGGGCAGGTTACATTCCTCTCCTTCCCGGAAACGGCAAATCTATAAAGCCGGATTGAATGAGGACGTTGTGTATGAAGTTAGAGCTGGACAATGTTTCCAAGTCGTTTCTGGATGTACCGGTGGTGCAGGAGCTCTCTTTTACTGTGGAATCGGGTCAGGTGGTGGGACTCCTGGGACCCAACGGCGCCGGGAAAACCACCACGCTGCGCATGATTCTGGATATTCTCCGTCCCGACAAGGGGAAAATCTCCTTCGATGGACAGAAAATCAACCGTAAGATTCGCACCCGTATCGGTTACCTCCCGGAAGAGCGGGGTATTTACCAGAAGTACCGGGTCATTGATGTGCTCACTTACATGGCTCGCCTGAAGAACATGCCCCGAAGTAAAAGCAAGGTGGAAGCCATCCGACAACTGGATCGCATGAATCTGGTGGATTATGTGGATACGCCGGTCAATCATCTCTCGAAGGGGATGCAGCAACGCCTGCAATTCATTGTAGCCACCATTCACAATCCTGATCTGGTGATTCTGGACGAACCGTTCTGGGGGCTGGATCCCCAGAATCAGGAGCTGGTACGGGAGAAAATTCGCACTTTCCGTAAGGAAGGCAAAGCGATTTTGCTTTCCACCCATCAACTGAACGAAGCGGAAGCCCTTTGCGACTATTTTATTATGCTGGATGAAGGAAAAACCGTGCTCCGGGGAACACTGGATGAACTGCGGAAAAAATTTCACCAGAAGATTGTGGTGGTACACTCCCCCGATAATCTGGCAGCACTGCGGGAAATTAAAAATCTGCAAAAAGTTACTGTGGAAGGAAATCGTGCTCAAATTTACCTGGAGGATAATGTACCGGAAAGAGAGGTGTTTCGCGACATCATTGAAAAATTTAATGTGACCAAACTGGAGTTGTACGAACCAAGTTTAAACGATATCTTCATGCAAACCATACACAAACGTTGATTATGAAAGCCTTTTTTGTCATTACACAATGGGAATTTTTTCGCTCCTTCAAATCGCGTAGTTTTCTGCTGGCGACCTTTGTCTCGCCGTTGCTCTTTGCGCTGATGATTCTTTTCCCCACCCTTTTTCTGGAGAATCCCGATTCCAACAAACCGCACTACATCGGTTGCGTGGAGCTGGATTCCACCACCATCTGCCAGAAAATCCAGAAGCGGTTCGAGACGTTGAATTCCGAAAAACCGGACGAAGTGCCCATCCGTATTTTGCCCATTAAAACGGATACTTCTGCGGCAATGAAGGAGCGTTTTCTGCAGATTGCCCGCATGAAACACGAA
>JALWDQ010000161.1:0-4978 GCA_027039625.1 Calditrichia bacterium
ATGGTGAATGTGCCCAATATTTATGTGGGGAAGGGTGCGCGAGTGCGTCCGGCCGCTATTCTGGATACGGAAAACGGCCCCATTTACATTGACGAAGATGCGATCATTTTACCCAATGCCACCATCATTGGTCCGGCTTATATTGGTCGAGGTAGCGTAATTAAGTCGGGAGCGCGTATCGGTGGTGGTACCTCCATTGGAGAAGTGTGCAAGGTAGGCGGCGAGGTGGAAGATAGCATCATCCATTCTTACAGCAACAAACAGCACGACGGGTTTCTGGGACACTCTTACCTGGGGCAGTGGGTGAATCTGGGAGCCAATACCAATGTAAGCGATTTAAAGAACAACTATCATCCCATTAAAATGTACGTCAACGGGGAATGGGTGGACACCGAAAGCATATTTATGGGCACAGTATTTGGCGACCACGCTAAAACCGGCATCAACACCATGTTGAATACGGGTACGGTTGTGGGCATTTTCTCCAATGTTTTTGGAAGTGGTTTCCCGCCCAAGTACATCCCTCCTTTTTCCTGGGGCGGGGCGGATAAACTGGAGGAATACGATCCGGACAAAGCGCTGGATACTGCCCGCGTGGTCATGTCCCGACGCAATGTTCAGCTAACTCCCAATATGAAGCGATTGATTCGCTACCTGTTTAAAATCACGCGTTCCGAGCGAATGTGGTAATTTCCATATTAAAAAAGTTATATTCTTCATATTCTGGTGTTTTTACAGAGAATCGGTACCTGAGATGTATTCTATATCCTTCATGTTATATTCTGAGTTCTCTGTGTTTTCTGTGGTTTTCAAAATTTTCCTTTCCCATGGCTGAAGGCCATGGGCTAATATCTTTTAGCCACTCCGTGGCCTTGGATGATACAAGAAGATTTTTTAACCGGAAAAATTTGATTCTGATTATCCTGTGGGAAATTTTTAGCTGAGAATTTATCTCAAACCCAATTTTTCATTTCTACTAAAAAAAGAAGCCCAATGTCAGGAGGAAATAAAATCCCTCCCGAACATTGGGCAAATTAATCAGGATTAGTGAAAATCCATGAGGAAAATTTTTCTTATTTTAAGAGCATCATTTTTCTAATAAGCTGCCGGCTTGGGGTCTTCAACCGGTACACATACACACCGGAGGCCACGGGATTTCCCGCCAGGTCTCGTCCATCCCAGGTTACCTGATGCCAGCCGGGAGTGAGTTCCTGATTCACCAGAACCTTCACCCGACGACCCAGCATATCGTAAATGCTCAAAGTAATTTGCTCTTTTTCAGGTACGTAAAACCGAATGTTGGTTTCAGGATTAAAGGGATTGGGATAGTTTTGTTCCAGGCGGAATTCCCGAATAAGCGGCTCGTTTTCCGCATGAATTCCGGTGATTACCCCGAACCATTCCAGCACCCGTTTAATCAGCAAAATTCCCTGCTGCGGGTCACCAATCTGTTCCAGCCCGATGCCCAGATACACCACTTTGTAGGTGCCGTTATCGTACCGTAAACCGGCATATTTGGTGGAGTTGGCATATTGCAGGATGAGAGTGGAATTCCCGGAATAACTCCCAATAACTTCGGGATAAAGTGAATAAACATAAGCCAGGGGGAAGTTCATGCCGTCCGTAATGGGATCGCCGCTTACCCCAACTACCTGGTAAATTCCCGAATTGTCGTTCAGATAGTTGGCATCCAGGTAGTTGTGGTAGAAATTTTGAGCAGCCGGAAAATTGCTGGAACCGTAGGAATCGAAGGTGTCCCAGCCAATATCCTGTCCGGCAATGTACAGGTTCCCTCCATTGTCCAGATAATTCTCCAGAATCGGGATATCTTCGGGTACGAAGGCGGGAAATCCCCAGGAAACGTTCCAGAACATCGCGCTGAACTGAGAGGGGTTCAATTGATCGGCAATGGATAGCAAATCCGGCTCGGTAATATAGGTGTAAGTAACCCCGGCACTATCGAATGCGGTGAAATATTTGGTTTCCCAGGAATCGCCGCCGTCGTCATCCACGAACAGGATGTCGCCCGCAGGAATGATTCCAAAAAAGCTTTTTTCAAATCCGTAGTGGTGCGGGTCGTCCAGGTTCTGGGCAAAAATCCCAATTTTAATGTAATCCGCCTGGGAACCGGTCTGTACTGAGAGTTGAAAATGCAACGTGTCTCCCGGAGCGATGGTCGCATCAAGAGAATCCATGCTGGTGTTGTTGTAAATCAGAGAAAAATTCCAGGAAGAGGGGAGATGAACCACTTCCGGTTTAATCCGGACGTGCAGCGTATCGGAATTGTCGTTTGCCAGGAACATGTGGCGCTGGTAAGTCTGATTGGTTTCCATTACCATTGCCAGGGTATCTGTGGACTCCAGAATATAGGTGGGTAAGTTAATTCCTGCTTGAATAACCTCTTTGGTGGCATCGGATTGTAAGAAAGCCACCACGGCCAAATCCTGCCAGTTCCAGGCCTGATTTACGGGATAAGCAAACGGGAAGGTCAGGGTATCGCCGGGATTGACGGCGGGAATGGCGGTACCGTTTCCGTCCGGGAGCATCTTCCGCATCACATCACCAAAATCGCGTTCGCCGTTACTCCCGGGTGGGGAGTTGTAATGCACCATGCGCTCGATAATTGCCACCCGCAAATGGAGATTGCCCTGGGTCACCGTACTCAAGCCAATAACAGTTACCTGAGCATAAACGGTGTCCGGATTGATGGTGGCATCCACCTTAATCTTCACGGGGGCAGGTAGTGCCAGCCGCTCGTTCATCTGGTTGAACATGGCCTGCGGATCTCCAGGCACTCCTTTCACCTCACCGTCCATGACGTAGGTGGGCACACCATTAATCCCATAGTATTGAATGCGATTCTGGTTATCGGAGGGATTCAAAGAGTACATCGGGTCGTTTCCCGGCCACCAGGCGTGGTATCGTATGGAAACAACTCCCCCGAAATGGGAAGAGATAAACGCCTGAAGTTTGGGGTTATTGGCCGCACAGGGGCCGCAACTGGCATTGGTGGCTTCTTCTAACAACACAATGCGGCGAGTTTGGGCGGGTACAAGGGATAAGAGCAATAATATGATGAGTAGGGTGACGCTCCATACTTTCATAGAAATCCTCCTTGGGTTATGAATGAGATGTTTAGATCGTTTAAAAGAGTAGCACGAATTTGATTCGGAATAATATACGCAGATAATATAATAAATCCCCCATGCGGTAAAAATAAAATTTCTTGAAATATTTAGCACATTATTCTAAATTTTTGGGCTTGATTAATGAGAGCCGGATGCATGATAAAAAGTATTCAATGGACAGGGGAAACGATACGCATTATCGACCAGACGCAACTACCGGAGCGCCTGGTGTATCGGGAACTGCGAACTGTGGAGGAGGTGTTCGATGCGATTCGGCGTCTGGCAGTTAGAGGTGCCCCTGCCATTGGCATTGCTGCGGCGTACGGGCTGCATCTAGCGCTTCGTGGTCAGGAGTTTTCCAGCAGAGAGGATTTGCTAAACCGGGCAGAAAGTGTGGTAAATTATTTAAGCACGGCCCGACCCACTGCCGTTAATTTGCGCTGGGCACTGGAAGATGTGCTTCAGAAATTGAAATCCCACACCGGCACACCTGAGGAAATGAAGCAATATTCGCTACAACTGGCGCTGGATATTCACCGGGACGATGAGGAACGATGCGCCGCTATCGGCAGGTACGGGGCGGAGGTGATTCAGGACGGAATGCGCATCCTGACTCATTGCAATACCGGTGCCCTGGCGACAGGAGGAATCGGTACGGCCCTGGGTGCCATTTACACCGCTCACCAGCAGGGGAAGCGAATTCAGGTGCTGGTGGATGAGACTCGACCTCTTTTGCAGGGTGCCCGGCTAACCATGTGGGAACTGCACCAGGCAAACATCCCGGCACAACTCATCACCGATAACATGGCGGCGTATGCCATGCAGCGGGGAATGGTGGATCTGGTAATTGTGGGAGCGGATCGCATTGCCCGTAACGGCGATGTGGCCAATAAAATTGGTACTTACAATCTGGCGGTGCTTTGCCAGCACCACCATATTCCTTTCTATTCCGCTGCCCCTCTTTCTACCTTCGATGGGCGCATCGCCAGCGGTGAGGATATTCCCATCGAAGAACGCCCCTGCCGGGAAGTGACTCATATCTGGGAAAAATTGCTCATTACCACCCCGAACGCCCAATGCTGGAATCCCGCTTTCGACGTAACCCCGGCATCGCTAATCACCGGCATTATTACCGAAAAAGGAATATTAACCCAACCTTTATCCCGGGCGATTGAAAAATTAAATTTAAATTCTCAAATTCATCAAAATAATAAGGAGTTAATTGTATGAAAAAGTTACTTGGTGTTGCTGCCATCCTTTTGTTAGGACTTCTCCTGCTTAGCAGTTGTCGACCACCGGAATTGGAAGGCGTTGTGGTAAATATGCAACAAGGTTTGTACGATGAGGCGTTTAATCTGGCGCAGGATGCGGTAAAGAAATATCCCAACGATCCCGAAGCCTGGTTCTTGCTGGGTGAATTGTACGGGCGCAAAGAACAATTTAAAAAAATGAACGAATGTTTCGAGAAAAGTCTGGCTATTTCTCCCAAATTTAAGGATGATATTGAACGGTTGCGCTTCAATTATTTTGCGGAGAATTATAACTCCGGTTTGAAGAATTACTACCAGAAAGCACTGGAGGAACAGGATCCTGAAAAGAAAAAACAGCTTTTTGAGAAGGCAAAAGAGAAATTCATGAAGGCTTATGAAGCTGATCCCAGCCGCACGGAACCCTTAACTCCCCTTGCCACCTCTTTCCTGCAGTTAGGCGATACCACCCAGGCGATTAACTTCATCGAAAAAGTGGTGAAGAACGAAACGAAGAACGACACCCTGCTGGTTACCATCGGCGATTTCTTTAATCGCATTGGCAAACTGGATAAAGCAAAAGCCATTTATGAAAAAGTGCTG
>JALWDQ010000162.1:0-4978 GCA_027039625.1 Calditrichia bacterium
GATTTGAATTATCCGATGTTAATATCTTTCCTGAGAAAGCAGCAAAGACCAGAGAATTTTTGCAATACCTGAATTTTCAGCGTGAATCTTTAGCGAAAATGGGGGTACCGATTGTTTTCTGGTTAAACAATAGTAATTTGCTACAATTTACCAGATATGCTGCAGATTTATTTTCTGGTCGAAGTGGAATTTTTTATCTGGAATATATTCCCGAAAGGGAATATAAATGGTTGCTGCCTGAAACAAAAGACATAGATTTACTTTTGAGAGATGCCATTTCTGGAGTTTCTGAAAGTGAACTTAGAAAGAGAGCCATTTTATTTGAGAAAAGTTTTAAAACGGAATTATCGGAACATTCTCCTTCTTTGGCTCGCCTGGCATCTCTTGCCAGAGAGATTGCTATAATTCAACGTCAATTAGGAAATAATAAAGAAGCGATTAAATATTTAGGGAAAAGCATAGAATTTTATAGGCGTTTAGTAGAAAAAAAACTGGAGGGGTTCTGGCCATTCTTGGGAAAAAGTTTAATAGATTTGTCTCTGTATTTAAGTGAGATTGGAGAATACGGCGAGGCCAGGGATGCTGCGCAAGAAGCCGTTCAAATTTTCCGGAAATTAGTCCGGGAAGATCCGGAGAATTTTCTTTCGGCACTGGCGAAAAGTTTAAATAATTTAGCTAATATTCTCAATATTTTAGGTAAACTGCAGGAGGCAATACCACTTGCTCAAGAAGCGGTGGATATCCACAGAAAATTAGTTTCCCGGAATCCGAAAACTTTTTTACCTGAATTAGCCAGTAATCTGAATAATTTAGCCATTATTCTCAGTAAATTGGGGAAACGGCAAGAGGCGCTGGCGTATGCTCAGGAAGCGGTGGAAATCCGCAGAAAACTTTCCGTTCAAAATCCAGAATTATTTTTACCTCACCTTGCCAGTAGTTTAAATAATTTAACCAATCGTCTTAGTGAATTGGGACGATACCAGGAATCTCTCAAGATTGCGCAAGAAGTTGTAGATATTTATAGAAAATTGTCTGAGAAAAATCCCAGCGGTTTTCTTCCATACCTGGCATTGAGCCTGAATAATTTAGCAAGTTACCTCAGTACAGTGGGACGTCGTGAGGATTCCTTACAATATGCTCAGGAAGCGGTTGATATTTACAGAAAATTGGCAGATAAAAATCCAGATGTATTTCTTCCCTATTTGGCGAGGAGTCTTAATGCATTAGCTAATAGTCTTAGTGATGTAAACCGTGTTCAGGAAGCAATACAATTCGCTCAAAAAGCAGTGGATATCTATAAAAAATTGGTTGCTAAGAATCCTGATGTTTTTCTGTCTGATCTCGCTGCTAGCTTAAATAATTCAGCGCTACTTTTTGGAAAATTAGATCAAAACCAGGAAGCATTACAATCAATTCAGGAAGCTGTGGAAATTTACAGAAAATTAGCCTCTCAAAATCCCCAGGCTTTTAATTCTGAGTTAGCACGCACTCTGATAGTTAAAGGAAAGATACTCCTTAAGCTGGGTAAAGCCAGGGATGCTCACACTTCGTTTAAAGAAGCGTTACAAATTTTACTACCATTTGCCAGCAAATTAACCGATGGTTTTAGACCTTTGCTGGATTTTGCCTTACAAAATTATCTGGAATCAGCAAAAGAAGCTGGAGTAGATTTAGACAAAGAATTAGTCAATGAAGTTAAGGTCGTGCTTGATTCAAATAAAAAGTAATTCAATTTTTTCGAATATTCTGTATATGGATTGGAATTACTTTTATTTCACTATTTCGGGCTATACATTTTTCAAAGTTGGATATTCCAGAATTTGGAAGCGGAACATCGCTACCCTTTCACTCGTCCGCTCGCAGTTACTCGTAGTCGCTCATAGAGCCCTGTGAGAGAGCGAAACACAGTGTAGCGAAGCAATCCCCTGTCTCCAAAAGGCAAGAACTTGCTATCACGGACAGTTTTATTACAAAAGAAGTGTTAGAGATTGCTTCGGCGCTACGCGCCTCGTTCACAAAACCCTGTGGGCAATGACAGCAGTGCGGCTTCTGTTATACTCAAGTACTTTCTGTATGGTTGCCCGCGGGGAGCTGTTCGGAGGTTCTCCTTGATTAACCAGCAAAACTCAGTGGAGCGAAGAAAGCTCTCACCCTCTCAAGGCAAGAACTTGCTATCCTGAGCAGTTCTATTGTAAAAGGAATATTTGAGATTATTCCGGAGCCCCGCCCCTCTGAAATTTCCTCTATTGTAGAATGTACGGTAGAGAAATCCCCTCAAAAAATATTCTCCGATAAAAAATCAAAATGCAATCTGATATTTTTTTTAAAAATTTGCGCTATTTCTACACCAATCCGACTTCTATTTTACTCCCCCACCTCCTCTAACAGCTTCTCCAGCAGGGCGCCGGCGGTTTTCCGGGATTTCAGAAGGAAATAGGGATTCTCCGCCGTAGGTGGGAAGGTGAAGATTCGATTGAAATAAAGCGGCAGGTAAAAATCCACCGGTAAACGGTTGACCTCGTAATTTTCCATCTGTTTAAGCCGTTCCCGATTGGCAGAAAGAAATTGCCGATATTCGGGAATGATCTCCTCCGTCACCAGACCCGGTTCGGCGCGCATTCCGTGGTAATTAAAGATAGAGGTGGCACGGGATTTTAAGGTTTTAACCAGACCAAAGCGCAGGCTGGAGATTTCCCGGCACATCTGTCCCTTGCGTAAGGTGTTATTGAAATCGATACCCAGATCTTCGCCGTTGTAGCTGGTGGCAAAACGGTTGGTTAATTCCAGAAAATCTTTCTTCTTCCGCCGGGCTACCCGGATTTTCTTCCCGGATTCGAAATCGAAATCAAATGGTTCCCCGGTGGGGGCGGTTACCTGCATGCGATAAAAGGGTACCACCACCGTATCCATCACGCGTGTGGGCGAAAAGTGCAGCCCATAACCGGCACGAAACAGAAAACCGCTATCGGTCATTTCTTCCTCTAATAGAAAATACACAACCACCTCTTCCCCGGTAATCACAATGGAATCCGTTTCCACACCGTTCCGGGTAAACATGTCGTAATCCACCTGCATCTGGAGGTAGTCCTTTATGGGAATGGTGGGAATCTCCTGCAGCATGATCCCGGCAATCACCGGATGCTTTTCCCACTTCCAGAGGATCAACCGCACGGCAATATTCTCTTCCTGAAGGTAGGGATTGCGGTTTAAATTTTCCAGCATCAGGGTGCTGGGAGGGAATTTATTAATGAACGAGGCGGGCACTTTAAGCAGTTTGCACAAATCCTGTAGCGCGGTGTAACTGAGGAAGTAGCTTTGCTCCCCGATTTCCAGCCGTAGCAATCCTTCTTCATCCACGGCAAATCTCATCTCCCGGGTACGGCAGTTCAGGGAGTCCAGTTCGAATTCACCGGTAAATTCCAGCGCCTTTTCTGCGGTATTGAAAATTCCACCCAGCGCTACCACCGTTCGGCCATGTCGCCAATATTCCATCCGGTTTTCCTTTCCAGTATAGTACATGTTTGTTTGTGTTCCAGGGGAACTCTTCCAAAAGAACCGCAGAAAATACAGCGGAAAAATACCTCGAAGCAAGAGGAATGGAAATTAGCTCTCCGGATTTGCGGGAGTGCGATGGGAGGTTTCTTAGAATCATTAAATTTATCCCCGAAGAGAATCGCAAAACAATACTGGGTATTTTGCGGAGAGGGTTTTATATTGGTAAAAATAGAGTAATTACTCAAAATGCGAAAGGAGGAAACGTTGCGTTTTTCAGGGAAAAATAATCCGTATTTTCGTTGGATTGTTGCTGTAATTTTAATCTTTTTCCTGGCCGTTCAAATTAGTTGTGGTCCCGAATACCATACGGTGCAGTTTTCCAGTGTGCAGGAATTACAGGAGTATTTGCAGTATGCGCCGGGAAAAAAGCCGCTCGTCGGAGCACATCGCGGTGGTCCCATGCCCGGATATCCGGAGAATGCCATCGAAACGTTTCAGCATTCGTTAGAATATGCTCCCTGCCTGATTGAATGCGATGTGCGCAAAACAGCGGATGGGCATCTGGTGATGATGCACGACGAAACTCTGGATCGCACCACCACCGGTAAGGGGAGGGTTTCGGATTTTACTCTGGCGGAGTTGAAGGAATTACGTTTGAAAGATACCAACGGGCGGTTAACCCATTTCCGCATCCCCACTTTTGAGGAAGTGCTGCGCTGGGCAGTAGGCAGAGCTATTCTGGAAATCGATGTGAAGAAGGGGGTAACCCCACAGGAAATTTTACAGCACGTCCTGAAATCCGGGGCGCTACCTTATGTGGTGGTGATTACATACAATCTGGAACAGCTCCGGACCTACGCAGCGCTTCATCCCGATTTAATGATTTCGGCCTCGGCGCATACGGTAGAGGGTGTAAATCGGATTCTGGCCACCGGGGTGAATCCCCGAAGATTGCTGGTGTTTGTGGGGGTCACCGAGCCGGAAAGGGACGTGTATCGATTGTTGCATCAACATGGAATTCGTGCCATTCTGGGAACCATGCACAACATCGACCATGCAGCGGAGAAGAGGGGCGTCAGAGTGTACCTGAAAGTGCTGGAAAACGGTGCGGATGTACTGGCAACGGATAATGTGCCGCTGGCATCCCAGGCGATTGAATTGTTCTGGAAAAAAATCGGTGAGAAATAACTCACTCTGTATAAGACCTCTTCAAATATATAAAACTTTCAGTGAGAGAATTCCGGACATCTGGTAAGAAAGATGAATACAACTGGAAAAATCGCTAAATGTCAGGTTAAAGTTTGAATTACAAATCCCCTCTAAAAATTAATCAATTTCTCGCATTTTTACGATTATTTTTTTTTAGGGATTATTTATTTAAATGAAACCTTTGAAAAAATAACTAAAAAGCCAGGATGAACCGGTGCGATAAAAATTAAGTTTTACCTGTTGGAATAATAATAAATTATACGATAGATAGAAC
>JALWDQ010000163.1:0-1608 GCA_027039625.1 Calditrichia bacterium
CTTTTCACCCTGCCGCAAGCGGCAGTGTAAGCGGGCCGCTTACAGGCCGCTTACATACCGCTTACCCCGCCGCAAGCGGCAATGTAAGCGGGCGAACGCGGAGGAGGCCGAATTCGCCCCCTGTTTTCGATGAGGGGCTATGATGATATATCTGCAGAGAAAAAGGCCCTTAGAGAGGCTCTACGCGCGAGTTTGCAAGGTTGATTGAGACGGTGCTCCGAGGGTGGGGAAAAGGGGATCGAGCGGTGTTGTTCCCTCCTTGCCAACTCCCCCAAGGTATGCTACAATGACGGCACGAGGCTGCCCGCTTGCCTCGTTAAAGATACGCGGGAAGGCGGGGCCGCAGGGCTGTCCATCTGCGGAGTAACTCCGTCATTCGAGGTCGCAGGAGAGCCACTTGCCTGCGACGCCCGGGCAGGGGCCAGAGAGAAAAAAGAGGGCACGGTTGAAACCGGTGTCGTGTGACGCCGGCGTCTGCCGTGCCCTCTTTGCGTTGGGAAAGGAGCAGGGCGTATGTACCAGGTGGTGATCATCATCGGCTATGTGGGGCGCATTGGCAAGGTGGAGGTGCGCGGGGACAAGGCCTATACCTCCTTCCGCCTGGCAACGACGCGCCGCTACCGCGATCTCGACGGGCATATGCAGCAGGCAACGACCTGGCATACCGTCAAGGCATGGGAGCACTGGGCACAGATCGCTGCCTCCTACCACAAGGGGGATACGGTCTTCGTTCGCGGGTACATCGAGAACAGCACAGATGAGCAGGGGCGCTTTCGCTCGGCTATCGTTGCCCAGCAGCTTCTGCGCCTCTCCTCGAAGGCGGATATACAGCGACGCGGGACACTGGAGCAGATCGTGGCTGCTCTCTCCGATGACGAGATCACCGTCCTGCAGGAGTTGCTCCGCCGACGGGCGGCGGGGGAAGTCGCCATCCCCGGCGGGAAAAGGCGAGGGGTGTAGCCCTGTCCTTCCCTCGGCCTTCGCGCACGGCTGCGCCAAGGCGGGCACAAAGGGACAGGGCGGGGAAAAAGGGCAGAGATGCTCTCCTTCGCTCGTCGCACAGGCCAAAGGCGGCAGGCTCCCACAGGGCGGCTGCGCCATAGCGGGGAGCAAGAGGGCAAAACAGGGAAAAGGGACAAGGATGCCCGGCAAAGTGGAGACAGGGGAAAATGGCATTGGCGGCTTGTCCGCAGGGCAAGCCGACTGCGGGAAAAAAGAAAGCACCGCGCACAAGAGGCGCAGTGCTCCAATCGCGCTCGGTGTTGCCTGCCGTCCCCGACCCTTCGGGGCAATCCGGCAACGTGAGACAGCTCTATCATAGCACCGGAGGTTCACCGTGTCAAATCGGCGTTGGCTTTGGGGGTTCCTTGCGTTGATGCTTCTCGTCGGGCCGCTGCTCGTCGGCGTGGCCGCCTCGCCCTGCGATGACTTCGGCGACCCCATCCTCCTGTCGCCTTACCAGATCGAGCGGGTGAGTTACCTGGACGAGGTGCTGGCCTGGGGGGAGACGGAGGATGAACTGCTGGAGCGGCTGGGCACGATGATAGCCGAACCGCCGCCGACCTCCTTGGGGGAAGGCTATGCCCGTGCCGAGGAGGCCGGACAGCT
>JALWDQ010000164.1:0-4960 GCA_027039625.1 Calditrichia bacterium
ATTGAGCAGAGAATGACCTACAATGGTGGGAATGAGTGCCAGAAGCAGCATGAAAAGGTGCACCTGCCAGGAGTAGCGAACCAGGGGCTGCTGTTGTAAAATCATTCCCCAAAACAGGAAAACAGCCGCACTGCCATACACACCCACCAGGTAGGGTAAAATATCCAGCCGCTGGCGTACAAAGCGCGCTACGAAAATGTAGAAGGTAAATAACAGGGCGCTCACAACGGCCAGCACATCCCCGGTGAATCGGGAGCCACTGCTTCCCCAGTCCTGGCTACCAATGAGGAGAATTCCCACCAGCGTGATAGCTGCTGCCAGCACACTGCGGATGCTTCCCTTTTCCTTCAAAAGCAGGGGCGAAAGCAGCAGAGCAAATATGGGATGGGTGGACTCCAGTACCAGGGAATGGGAAATGAGGGTTTGCTGAACGGAAGAAATCCAGGTGAAAAAATGGAGAGCGAGGAACAGACCGGCCAAAAGTACCCAGATTCCGTGGGGCGGCAGGAACAGGGAATTCATGCCTGCACCACGCCTGTGCCAGAGCAAATATCCCAGTAACAATAGCGCGCTCCAGAACATGCGATAGAACGAGATAACCAGAGCCGGTACCTCACCGCACCAGCGCACCAGAATCGATGCCCATCCCAGCGCAAAAATTGCCACCCATAGCCCCAATCGTCCCGACATTCCTTATCCTTTGCTTGACTCACCCCACGAATCTTACTAAAATATTAAAAAATATAGATGTTCACGGAAATGAAAACAAGAGGAGTGCAACAATGGATTTTAACCAACTGGCTCTGGAGTTTGTGAAAATTTACTATTCCTGCCATCCGGACAAACTACCGGAAGATAAAGAGAAGGCGTTTCAGGAGATTAATCGCCTGCACGGAAAATTTAAATCGCACCTCATCGATAAAGCGACCAAAAAAAGCGAAGATTTTTTTAGCGACAAACTTTAGTTTAGACTCTGGCGAATCACGGGCCGGAGGGTGATCATTTAATCCTCTCCCCAAATCAGGCTTTAGCCTAAATTTGGGCTAAAGCCCAATTTATAGTGGGGTGTATAAATTCCCCGAGCTAGAAGCTCGGGGCTATATTTAAAAATTATCGAATAAACATTCTATTGACATAGCCTTTTTAAACAATTTCTTTAGCCCCTGGGAAATCCCGGGCCGGAGGTATTGGAAATCGCAATCCGGAGATTGCATTAAAGGGCGCTGGAAAAATCGCTGTTACCGAAAACTGAAAAAGCCCATCCTCGCTGTGGGGAATGGGCTTTTTTCGAAAACAGCTGTTATGGGATTTTTACAGTTCATCTTCCAGCGAGAGAATACCGCTGCGGCGTTCCCGCAGGGCGCGCATGCGCTCTTTCAGTAAATTCTTATTGTCCACATGATCCTGCCAGACGACATGTAAGTACTGATTCCGCTCCATCCAGCGATACTGAATTCCCCCCTGAAATTCCAGCCGCAGGCGCTTTCCGATTTCCTGCGCCAGGCGGGTGGTGTTGGTGTAAAGGATGAGGGCACCTTCCCGGGACTCTACCCTGACAATCTTTTCGAACGGTTTGGGATCTTCCATCTCCCGTTCTACTTCGCGCGCCAGCTCCACATAATCCGTTTTGTGTTCCTTCACATCCGCCGCCCGGATCTCCACCGTTCCAATGTAATTCTCGTACACCCGTTTAATGCATTTGTTGCAGTAAGCCAACTCCTGCTTAATGGTGTACAAATCGGATATCGTATCCTTCACCCACTTGCCCTTCAGAAAAATCTTCTTGCATTTGGGACAGGTGTACACAATACGCGATTCCGGAATCCCATGCTCATCCAGGGTGGAGACGGCGACTTCCTCCCCTTTCTCCAGCGTCTTCTCTATTTTTTCCAGTTCTTCCTCATCTTCTTCTACTTCTCCTTCCAGCTCCTCTTCATCCTCTTCTAATTCATCTTCCACGGGATTTTCATTAAAAGGGAAATCTTCCTCTTTCTCCAGATCCTCAGGATTTTTGAAAAACAGCATCGATTCCCTCCTTAATTGGTTTACTATGTGCGTTTACTTTTGTTAAATTCGATAGTTCCAGTCTTTTATAATATAACGGCATTTTATTCGGTGTCAACTTAAAATTCACAAAGCACCTATCATCGAGCGCCCATTAACGGATTCAAGGTTGTTTTCCTCAAACCTTCAGAATATGGACGCAGCAAAACTGCCATAGTTACAAAATTTCTGGAGAAATTGAAAAGATGATGTCGATTGAGCGCATTTTTACCTATTCTGTTTTTAACTTACGTCTTTATCCTTCCCACAGAAGCACGGAGAATACCGAAGAACCAAATACCAAAATCCAAATTCCAAATAACAAAAAAATTCCAAAATCCAAATCCCAAATCACAAAAAATAAATTCCAAATATCAACCCCCAATATCGTTATTTTTTTTCGTGCCTATTCGTGTGATTCGTGGGCAAGTAAATCGCAGTTAAATGCTAATTGGCGTGATTTGTGGTTCTATTAATTTTGATAAACCATATAATTCAAAAACATAATTCAAAATTCTTAATTCAAAATTATCAATTATCTCTGTCGTCCTTCCAGGACTCAATTGGGTTGGGTGGGAATTCCCATTCCCATAGCTGAAGGCCATGGGCTAAATTCTGTCGGCTACTCCGTGGACTCTTCCCCTATCAGAGGAAGTGATTTTATTTAAACGGAAGCAAAGTATTCACATCACAAGTTCGCACGAATCCATTAATTCATAATTCTTAATTCGAAATTTTCAATTCCATCGGTATCGCCCTTTCAGAGCTCTATTTTTTATTCCCAGGGCTTCGCCCTGGGCCTGGAGTTTGGCTCTTTTTGAGCGTACGTAACCTTTTCGACGGATTTATTTCCGTCTAATTAGATGGTTTAACGTTCTCCCAGGGCTTCGCCCTGGGCTACCCTTGTGTGAGTGCTTCGCACTCCTGTCGCAATAATTTTCATTTTCACCCTTTTTGCATTTTTATTGGCTTTTAATCCTGCCATAAAATTATTTTGTTCATAGCAACGAATTGTATCAATATGCACAAACTCCCATAATTCAAAATTCATAATTCAAAATTATTAATTATTTCTGTCGTCCCTCCGGGACTCATTAATGGTGGGTGGAAATTCCTTTTCCCATGGCTGAAGTAGATGGAGTAGTACCCAACTGTAGTCTCCGTGGTTGCAAAAATCAATTCTAAATAAAAAATCCCCGACACTGCAATCAGCATCGGGGATTTTCTATTCACAATGAATGGAAGAAACCAGAACGCGCTGGTTTCTCTACTTCATCAAAATCATCTTCCGGGTAGCAATGTGCTTTCCGGCCTTCAGGCGGTAGATGTACACACCGGACGCCACTTTTACGCCCTGCTCGTTGGTACCATCCCAGGTGACACGGTACGTTTTGGGCATCTGATGGGCGTTCACCAGCGTTTTTACCTTTTGACCCAGCAGATTGTACACCACCAATTGCACATCGGCAGCTTCCGGTAACTGATAGGTAATCTGCGTTGTGGGATTAAAGGGATTGGGACTGTTCTGGTAAAGCTGGAACGATTGCACCGCCAGGTCACCCTCTTCTTCCAGCCCGGTGACGGATACCGTCATGTGAATAGGAATGACAAATGTTCCTTCGTCCGGGTCGTTGCTTAAAATTTGGAGGCTTGCCCAAAAATCGCCCTGCGGGAAGTTGTTGGTCTGGAAGGTGAGTTGCAAGGTCAGGGACTGGCCACCAGGAATGGTCCCGCTCATGGGCTGCACAGATACCCAGCTATGTTTGCTAATTAGTACCGCCAGGCTATCGTGCAGATACGGGGTGTTGAAGGCAATGGTCAACCCGTCGTCTGCAGTGTGGTTCTGAATACCTACGGTGTAATCGGCCAGAATGTTATTCAGTTCTTTGTACTGGAAAAGAATATTGCCGTTGTTGTACAACACCACTTCAAACGTGTAGGGTCCTTCTCCGGTAACGCGATACACGTTCTGATACAGGAACACCGCTTTGGTACCCATGGATTGGAAATAGGCTTTGCTGTCCTGCATAAACACCAGGTCGTCCCATAAAGGTGCCAGCAAAGCACGCGGTGCCAGGATGTTGGGAAGCTGGAAGTTATTGTAGGCCACGGAATAGGTGGTAAAACTCAACCACCCATTGGTACACATGCGAATCTGATTGTATTCCTGGCCGTAATAGGTAAAGGTAAATCCCAGATCCAGCATTTCCGAAATGGCATTGTTGCCGGTAAGAGTAAGGGGTGTTCCGGTATTGGCAATATCGATCCAATCGAATGTGGGACCATTGGGTTCGTCGCTGTCGATCCACATGTGCCCAAACGCATCCGAACCCCCGGCACCTTCCAGTCCGTTGGGATCCCAACCGGCAATCTGGGCATTGAAATTTAAATCTCCCAGACCCGTATTGGTAATTACCACATCGTAGGTTAAACTATCAGTGGGTCCTACCACCTGGCTTACCGAATCCGGCCCTTCAATATCCGGGGCGTAAATTCCGGTACCTTCTGTGACAAAGGTCTGGTGGAAATTCACCGGATCGGTATTCACGATGGTAATGGTACCGTTGTAGGTCACCGTCGTATCCGGGACAAAATTCACGCTAATTTCCGCCGACTCGTTGGGAGCAATCATCAGGTTGGTTGGAGTGGCGGAAAACTGGGGAATATCGGAAAGGACATCGGTTATCACTAGCGTGTCTTTGCCCGTGTTGGAGATGGTTAGGGGCAGGGTACTGGTGAAATTCAGGAAAGTGTTGGGGAACACCAGGGAACTATCCGACAGCACAATCCGGGCTCCTTCCCGAATCCGGAAGAAAATGGTTTGATCCCAGCTATAACCGCCATCGGCTTCCATATGCAACTCTACGCTGGCATTGTGGAGATGCGGGGTATTGGGAGAGATGGCGATTTCGAAAGC
>JALWDQ010000165.1:0-1603 GCA_027039625.1 Calditrichia bacterium
ATTCAGTGTCGGTCAACCGACCGAACGCAACGCGCTCGTAAGAAGTTAGCCGGGGAAGAAACCCCGGTGGAAAGACCCGTCCCGCAAGGAACGGCATGCCACTGTTCGCGATGGGGAGATTCTTCACCCCGCCTCCGGCGGGGTTCAGAATGACAGAACCGCTAACCCTCCATCCCTGTCATTCTGAGCGAAGCGCCAGCGGAGCGAAGAATCTCTATTTTTTTGAATGAATTAATTCACCGTCGGTCAACCTACCGAACGCAACGCGCTCGTAAGAAGTTAGCCGGAGAAGAAACCCCGGCGGAAAGACCCGTCCCGCAAGGGACGGCCTGCGAATAGCCCACAAATTCCATTTGTGGGAACGAATGCCCCCACCAAAAATTTACCCGTCCCGGAAGGGACGGGATGAACGGGATTTTCCTTTTCTGGATGCGCAGTTTAATTTAAACCACAGAAGACACAGAAGACACTGAACCTACCGAAGATATTCCCCACCGTGTTATTATTAGCGGAGCGAAGAATCTATATTTTTGTACATTGATTAACCATCGGTAAAATTAATCGAGCGCTTCGCGCTCAGGCTGTGTTGAACGATGATTAATCTATCTATACACAGGAATAAAGATTCTTCGCTTCGCTTAGAACGATAGGGGGAGGTTATTTTATCATTTTGAACTCCGCCGCAGGCGAGGTGCACAATCTCATTCGGATTCAAGAGAATCCCAATAAAAAATTTCTGGAATATTCTGTTTTGGGGGGAAACTTGTGATTTGTTAATTGGAAAGTAGAATTCAGAATTTCTTTGCGTACTTTGCGCATTCCTGGCGCACTTTGCGTTTTTTGTTAAACCGCCAAGGACGCAAAGAAGGCGCAGAGTTCGCCAGGGGGTAATATCTGATTAAATTAATTCCTGCAATGTTTGTGATATTTCCTGGTTTTAAGGGAATTTTGTATTTGTGATTTGTTAACTGGAATTCGTAATTTCATGGCGATCTTTGCGCATCCGTAGCGAACCCAGAAGTTAGTTTCTTCAAGAATTCCTTTTTGATTCACAGGAACCTACGGACCCTCAAAGAAAAAAATATTAAATCGACCATATTTTTTTTGAATTTTTCCCCAAAAGTGCGTAAATTCTGGAAAATAAATCCGGGGGGTTTATTATGGCAGATTCAATCCGCATCACCTTTTTAGGAACGGGTAGCATCCTTCCCCAGCCCAATCGGTACTGCGCCTCACTTCTGATTGAAACCAGCAAAGAAAAAATACTGGTGGACGCCGGTCCGGGAACACTTCACCGTCTGCACGAGGTAGGCATTGCACCCCAGGATTTAACCTACCTCTTTTTTACCCACTTCCATCCCGATCACATTTCGGATCTGGTACCCATTTTATTTGCTTTGCGAAACACCAGGGATTTACCCGAAACCACCATGTTACGCATCTGGGGACCACGCGGATTCATTAACTTTCTCCATGGTCTGGAAATTGCTTACGGAAAATGGATGCACTCCAACTCCGAATATTTTAAATACTACGAACTCAAACGGCGGCTGCTGGATTTTCCCGGTTTTCGCCTCATCTGGGGAAAAGTAATTCACAAAAA
>JALWDQ010000166.1:0-4946 GCA_027039625.1 Calditrichia bacterium
ATTTTTCCTCCCCATTGCCAGATGATTTCGCTGGAAGAAGGAGTGAAGCAGCTTACTCCGGGACAGATTGTGCATGTGGTAATGAGCAAAAATCACTGCCACGAACCCCATCGCCTGATGGCAGCATCGGTCGGTGTAGCAATTCCTGCCGATCGAAATATGTACGGGTACCTTTCCGAACATCATAGTTTTGGAGAAACCGAGCAGAAAGCCGGGGAATATGCCGAAGACCTGGCTGCCACCATGCTGGCTACCATTCTGGGGGTGGATTTTAATCCCGATTCCAGTTGGGACGAAAAGAAAGAAATCTGGAAAATTAGTGGTAAAATTGTGGAAACGCGGAATATTACCCAGACCGCCATCGGTGATGAAAACGGATTGTGGACTACCGTCATTGCCGCAGCCGTGCTTATCCCCTGACGCAGGAAAGGAGAAGGAGAATTATCGGAGATGAAAAAGCTTTATTTTGCCTTTGGAATCCATTGCCACCAGCCGGTAGGAAATTTCGATTTTGTGTTTGACGAAGCCTATCACAAATCCTACCAGCCTTTTCTGGATATCATCGAGAAGTATCCGGAGTTTAAGATAAACATTCATTACACCGGCATCCTGCTGGATTGGATACAGCGGCATTATCCGGAACACATCCGGCAATTGGGGCGTCTGGTGCAGCGCGGGCAGGCCGAGATGATGAGCGGTGGTTTCTACGAACCAATCCTTTCGGTGATTCCCCGGGAAGATGGACTGGGGCAGATTCGAATGCTTTCGGATTGGGTGCGCCGCCATCTGCATTATTCTCCCCGCGGTATGTGGCTGGCCGAACGTGTATGGGAACCAACCCTGCCCTCCATCATGGCGGATGCCGATATGGAGTACACTGTAATCGACGATGCCCATTTCAAATATTCCGGATTGCAGAGCGAGGATTTACTGGGGTACTACCTTACGGAAGATAACGGCAAACCGGTGCGCATTTTTCCCATCAGCCAGAAGTTGCGCTACACCATCCCCTTTCAGGATCCGGAGGTTACCCTCGATTATTTTCGGGAAATTGCCAGCGAAGATACACCGCGCCTGATTGTGTTTGCCGACGATGGAGAAAAATTTGGCGTGTGGCCCGGTACCTACGACCATGTGTACAAACATGGCTGGCTGGATCGCTTTTTCCGGTTAATTCTGGAAAATCGGGACTGGATTGAGCTGGTGCATTTTTCCGAAGCGCTTCAGCGCATCAAGCCGCTGGGACGGGTGTATCTGCCCACCGCCTCTTATGCCGAAATGATGCACTGGGCTCTGCTGCCGGATGCTTTCGAGAAGTACGAAGATTTCGAAAATTATTTGAAACAGCAGCAGGTGTACGAAGAGTACGCCGTGTTTGTACGTGGGGGATTCTGGCGGAATTTTCTGGCGAAATATCCCGAATCCAATCAAATGCACAAAAAAATGCTGATGTTGAGCCGCCGTGCCCATCAATTGAAACAGGAACACCCGGAAGATGCGCGGATCGAGCAGGCGCTGGATCACATCTGGGCCGGGCAGTGTAATTGCCCTTACTGGCACGGAGTGTTTGGGGGGCTGTATCTGGGACACATCCGCCATGCCATGTACCAGAATTTTCTGATGGCGGAGAAATTGCTGCGGGAAGTGGAGGGAACGGCTTCCGGAGTGCGCCTCCGGAAAACGGATTACAATCTGGATGGTTTTCCGGAATTGCTCATCGAAACGCCGCAGATGAATGTGTATCTGGAACCGGAGCAGGGCGGTCGCATTACCGAGCTGGATTTTCTACCCTCCAATTTCAATCTACTGAATACCATGACGCGCCGAAAGGAAGGTTACCACCGGAAATTGGTGGAAGCTGCTACGGCAGCGCATCAATCGAACAACGGAGTGGCTTCCATCCACGACATGGTAGTTGCCAAGGAAGAAGGACTGGAGAATCTGCTCAATTACGACCATTACGAGCGGAAGTCGCTCATCGACCATATTTTGCTCCCGGGAACTACTCTCGAAGATTTTCAGCAGGTGAAGTACGACCGCATCGCCCGCTTTGCCAATCTGCCTTACCGGGTGGTGGAAGAAGAGGTTCAGGAGGCGGCAGTGCGGGTGGTACTGGCAGCGACAGATACGGTGCAGGTTGAGGGACAAGCTATCCCGGTAGAAATTCGCAAATCGCTGCAGGCGGTGGGGAAAGAGGCAGAGCTGGTGGCAAATTACCAGGTCATTCCGCGGGAATCCCGGGCCGTTACTGTGTTGTTCGGGGTGGAGTTTAATTTTGCATTATTGGCAGGGTATGCGGAGGACAGGTACTATTTTTCGCACCAACAGGAGATAGAACCACGCAATCTGGCCTCTCGAGGAGAGCTTTCCGATGTACAGCATATCGGATTGGCAGACGAGTATAGCAATCTCAAGATTGAACTGGAGAGTGAGCGTCCGGCGACCATCTGGCGGTTCCCCATCGAGACGATTTCCCTGTCCGAGGCAGGATTCGAACGCGTGTACCAGAGTTCCACGGTGGTTTTCCTGTACCGAATTGAACTAAATCGCGAGTTTAGCGTTCAAATTCGCCAGAAAATTAAGCAAATGCGGGGGTAAGTAAATAGGAGGGAAAAGGGAGAGTAAAATGGTGGTAGGCTGCCTTGAGCAGTTACCAGAATCAGGGGATAAACATTGTTAAATCCGGAGGAAGTTGAATGAGGCGTTACACCCATCTTCGCCGTACATTAATCATCACCATCATTCTGCTGGGGGTGATTGCCATCTGGTTGCAGCGGAATGTGGTTGCGGACATCCAGACCATTGCCAAACAACAAATCGGAAAATTTTTCCGGGTGGTGCAACTGGTTCAGTATTACTATGTGGAAAACCCGGATTGGGATAAAGCCATGGAGGGAGCTATTTCGGGCATGCTCTCCCGGCTGGATCCGCACAGTGTGTACATCGAACCGAAAAAGGTGAAGCAGAATAAAGAGAGCTTCAGCGGGCACTACGAAGGCATTGGAATTGAGTTCGATGTGATTGACGGCTACATCACGGTCATTTCCCCCATTGCGGGTTCCCCCTCGGAGCGATTGGGAATTCGCGCCGGTGATAAGATTGTTAAAATCAATGGGAAGTCGGCTGTGGGCATCAGTCGGGAGGAAGTCCCCAAAAAATTAAAGGGACCCAAGGGAACCAAAGTCAACGTCACCATTGTGCGCGAAGGTCTGGATGAACCCATTGAATTAACCATTGTACGGGATGTCATTCCCATTTACACGGTAACCACATATTTTATGGTGGATGATAGTACCGGTTACATCTGGGTGAACCGTTTTGCTGCCACTACCAGTCAGGAGACGCAGGAAGCGCTGGATAAGCTGGTGCAGCGGGGTGCCCGGCGTCTGCTGCTGGATTTGCGGGGTAATCCCGGTGGGTATTTGCACGAGGCGGTGAAGATGGCGGGGAAATTCATTCCCGGGCATCACCTGGTGGTGGAAACCCGGGGTCGGGATAATCGGGTGGACGAGAAGTTCTTCTCCGACCAGTGGCGCACCGGGCCGGTGTACGATTTTCCCCTCATTATTCTAATCGATCGCGGTTCGGCATCGGCTTCGGAGATTGTTTCCGGTGCTATCCAGGATTATGATCGGGGATTAATTGTTGGAACCAACAGTTTCGGGAAAGGTCTGGTGCAGAAGGAATTTCCTTTAAGCGACGGTTCAGCGGTGCGTATTACTACGGCTAAATATTACACCCCCAGCGGTCGCTGCATTCAGCGGGATTATAAAGGGAAGAAAGTCCGGGATTATTACAGCGAAATCACCGACACCACCTGGTACAGTGAAGATAGTTTGAAGAATCGGCCCCAGTTCCGCACTCTGGGAGGCCGTATTGTGTATGGTGGCGGAGGAATTCGTCCCGACGTGGTGATTAAATACCGCAGTTATTCCCGCTCTCCCAAATTAACTAACAAGATGAACGTGAAGCGGCTTTTCTTTGAATATGCCACTCGCTATGCCAACGAGCATCCGGAACTGAAGACCAATATCGAAACGTTTCAGAAAAAATTTCAAATTACCCCCGAGATTTTAAATGAATATAAGCAATTCTGTATCGAAAAAGGTATTAAAGTGAAAGAAGAAGATTTCCAGAAGGATATTCGATACATTTCCACCAGGATTAAGGCTGAAATTGCCCGGCACTTCTGGGAGAAAGATGGCTATTATTACGTGATTTTGCACAACGATAATCAATTCTTAGAGGCGTTAAAGCATTTTGATGAAGCGAAGAAATTGGCCAGGGAAAGCAAACTGTACGGGTTAAAGTGATTTTGTTTGAATTATTAAAAAAATATTGACTTTAACGAGATAGGGTAGTATAATTTGTAAACTGTTGATTAATTAAGAGGATTAAGAAAACTGAATTAGGAGGTCTAATTATTATGGTTGAATTATTCCAACAGGGCGGCGGTTTCATGTGGCCGATTTTAATTTTCTTCATCATTGGCCTTGCATTGGGAATCGCAAAAATGTGGACGCTGTGGCGTGCTGGAATTAACACCCGTCGGTTTATCGAGAAAATTCGTACGGCTCTGAAAGAAGGTGGAACAGACGCAGCTCTGGAAATTTGTGAAAGCACTCGCGGACCTGTGGCCTCGATTTTCCATGCCGGATTAATGCGTGCTCAGGAAGGGATTGAGTATGTGGAAAAAGCCATCACCAACGCAGGTTCCATCGAAATGGCTTTTCTGGAAAAAGGTATGGTGTGGCTGGGCTTCATAATTGTAGTAGCACCGATGCTGGGATTTACCGGAACGGTTTGGGGAATGATTGTAGCTTTCGACGCCATTAAAACCGCCAACGATATTTCTCCTGCAGTCGTAGCCGGTGGTATTTCGCAGGCATTGTTGACCACGCTGTTCGGTCTGATTGTAGCGATGACCATCCAGTTATTCTACAACT
>JALWDQ010000167.1:0-4945 GCA_027039625.1 Calditrichia bacterium
TTTTAAAAATAATATGCCGTTGCTCTTTCACTTTTTGTAAAATATTTTTGCGCTGTTCCAGAAGATTTATAAGCGATTTTTCGATTTTTTCTAATCTTGCAACAAATGGTTCAATCCGTAATTTTTCCTGAATCAATGCATCATACTTATCAGGCTCTAACCCTTCTTGCTGCAATCTCTGTTTAATTGTCACGGCTTCTTTTTCGATTGGAGTTTTAGCTATTTCCCACTCTTTGTAAAGTGCATTCAGCTCTATAATCATATTTTGGAATTGTTCAGTAATTGCCCTTTGATGTTGAGTAAGCAATTCTTTCAATTCTTCGACTTTTTTAGCAGCTGTCAACAAAATACTCCTATGTGCGCTTTTCCCCGATTCAAGACTCTGAATTAATGAAAATAATTCATCTTCTGCATCGGTGAATGTCTCCTGGAAATTAGATAGAATTTCTTCCACGGTTTTTCTGGTGGATAACAATTTTTTCTCATCTCTCAATATTTCTGTGTAACTCTGAAGTTTTTCAGCTACCTGCAATCTTTCAAATGTTCTGATTTTTGCATTAATTGTTTCCAACCTTTGTTGGTATTCTTCTTTTTGCGCCAATTTTTCTTTTAATTTTAATATTTCCCGGGCATTGTCTTTTAGCTCAATTAAAAGTCTCTGAAATTTCCTTATTTCATTTGAAACCGCTTCTCCAATGAACTGATCGATTAAATGGAGCTGGAATTCCGTTTTTAAAGACAAACTGTACAACTCTTTTTGACCTAAAATGATTGGGGTTGATTGGTTCTCGAAAATGTCAGCAGGTTCCATTTCCAGCTTTTCCTCATCCGCATCAAACACTTCGGGCGATTTCCCAACAATTCGCCTGACGGTATATTTTTGTTTTCTTCGTCCAAAAAAACGTTCAATTTCTACCTCAATCAATCCACCGCTTCCCACCACGCTTTGCACAAATTCTGTACGAAAAGAGGCATCCGAATAAATTGGCAAATTTAATGCATAACGTAGGGTCTCTATAATGGCAGATTTTCCAACACCGCGACCACCAATAAAAGTGTTTAATTCCGGATTAAAATCGATATGAATATTCTTCAGAAAGGAAGAACCCGTAATTTTAATTGAAGTGATACGGTCAAAAAAGAATTCCGGTTTTTCGTATAGACGTACTCTGGTTTGAGGATCGTGCAGGGCAATTTTGAAAGCATCGATGGAGAAGGAACTTAATTTTAGATAGGTCGCGCGTTTTTTCCCATTTCGCTGTTTAGTACCGATTTCGGCAATTGATTTGGGGTCGCTATTCTCCAGCATGGCGAAAGTGTCGAAAAAATTACGAGGAATTTTGTTGGTGCTAAATAAACGTTCTCTTTTTTGTTCAGAAATGTACTCAATTGCATCGGATACCTGTATAATTCCAGCCACTTGAGGCAAGGAAATGGAACGAATTAATCCTTTATCATCTTCCGGGTGAGGTATAACAATTAAACAATTGAAATTTTCTCTTATTCTTTTCAAAATAGAAAGAACGTCCTGATTGGAATTAATATTCCGGTGATTAGAACCTTTTTGAGTTATTTCCCGAAAGAAGAGCTCCTGCGGATTCCTATCGAGGGCGCTAATAAAACGATTGATCCCGTCAATATTTTCATCATATTCAAAAATGATTAAAATATGAACACCTTTTCCTTCCTCAATAGACAATTCAATCCCCGGAAATAAAAAGATATCTTCTTGTTCAGCTTTTTCCCGAAGCAATGTAAACCAATCTTTTCGAATTTGCTGGTAATCGGTAATAGCACCGACAAGAATATTTTCTTTTTTCAGTTGGGAAATATATTGACTGGAAATTTTTTCTCGCTCCTCAGATGAATCTAAATTTACCCCGGCGGGCAAAACGAAAGAATGAACGTGAGGAGAATGCAAATGAAAATCAACCCTCACCCAGTGTGCACCGTTTGAGAAGAATGGCATTTTTTTATTCATTTTTTAGTCACCCATTTGTAAACAGATGCCCTTTAAAATAAATATAATCACTTAAAATTTTGTTTTATATTAAAAAACATTCTTAACATTTTAAAGTAAAATTTTTTCATTTTTACGGTATCCAATATCAAATTGACATATTGAAATTGTCAAGCTCATGTGTAACTCATGATTCAGAAATTCCGCATATTTTTATTTTAACGTACTTTTTAATCCCATGTGCCGGAAATAAATCGGTTCCTCACAACTCCGTAAAACCTGGTGGTCTGAAAATTCTGTGAACATGAGTAATGTATTTCTTGAGGATGCCGGACAATATGTATGTCCCATCGGTTCCCATAATCTCTTTTCTGAATAGCAATTTTCCCTGGTTCGATCCACGTTTTTGCCATCTGCGAAAAAGTGTGCACCAATTGAATTCGCTTTTCTATTTGTGGGTCTATTAATTCCTTGGATGAGAATTCCTGATTTTCGTCTCTGCCAGGGTTTAAATTCTCTCCTTTTTTCAATAGATATGGGAAATTTTCCGTTTTCCCCATTGGAAGAGGGTGGGATCGTTTTTAAATTTAGCCCTTATTTTTGGTTATTGGGAAAAATAAAAAGGAGATGTTTATGCGCGATAAACTGGTGGAATTAATCCCGGAGTTTGATTTGATTCAAGATAGCGATTTGAAGGAGAAGGTGCTAAAGGTGTGGGAGCGGGCACTGAAAATGCGCAATATGCAGCCGGAAGATATGCTGCGTATGCCGTTTACCCTGCTAATTAAGCCCTGCCCTGCTAATTTTGTGGAGCATATGCGGGGAGTGGTGCAGGTGGCGTATCAAGCGGCGCGCAGTTTAAAGGACGTGTACGGCGACCGCATGCCGATAAACCTGGACTACTTATTGGCCGGTGCGTTGTTGCACGATGTGGGTAAAATTCTGGAATATGTGGAAAAGGACGGCGAATTTGTGAAGTCCCACGAAGGGAAATATGTCCGCCATCCCTTCTCCGGTGTGGCACTGGCGTTTATGGAGGACTTACCGGTAGAGATTCAGCACATGATTGCAGTGCACGCGGGAGAAGGCGATGGGCGCTGGCGCAGTACCGAAGGGATTCTCATCCATTACGCCGATTTTATGAATTTTGAACCGCTCCATAGCGGGAAATAAATGCTCAGGGCGGGCATATCCGGGGTACTCCCCCGGATATGTCCGGGTGCTGTTCGCTGATTTGTTTAAAAATTGGGTGATGTCACCACATTTTTAATTACTGTTTTTCCCTCAACAACCAATCCTCAAAATATTGTTCAACATTTTATTGTTATTTCCCCAAATATGAAATATTCATATCAGTTTCGCTCTTTTTACTCTCCCTCCAAATTTCACTGAATGTTTCCTTAAGACAACATTTCGCAATTTTTTAGTTTCATTGTTGAAACATTTTTCTTTTGACCGTTTGAATTACCACTTTTCGTAATGGTTTGTTTTTGCACAAGTTAGGATACATTCCCCTTTTTTGGCATTAATTTTGAAGTATTATTTTGCGTCGATAGGAGGGGCTGGTAATGATTGGATGAATATTATTACAAACCAGTAAGTTAATTATTAACTGATTCAGGCGGCAGTTCTTTAATGCAGAGAATTGCTTCGGGGCATTGGTGCAACTGAAGCAAAGGCGGTGTGGTGCATCTTTTTTCATTGGCAAAATGAGAGGAAAAAGTAAAGTGTTTCTTGTGGGCATAGAAATCAGGAAAAGACTTCCGAGCTTTGTTTGGGAGATGATAAGTGTTCAAAAGGATTCTTTCTGGAATGTGTCGCTTTTTAGCAACAGTACCGAAAGTGGTAGCGTTCCATCGGGCACTATTTCAAGGTGCCATAATTAGCTTTTTTACAGTGACAAAAATCAACCATTCGGAGGGCGATAGGTATGAAACATCGCATCATATTCTGGTTGTTGCTTGCTTCATCCTTATGGTTTATACGATGTGGGGGAGGATATCAGCTTCACGGTGTGGTTTATGATGCCGCACTGAAAGCGGTTCCCAATGCCCGGGTTGTGGTTCGCTACAACGCCGGGAAGGACAGTGTGGTAACCATCGCCGATGAACAGGGAAATTTTACCATCAAAAATGTGAAAGCAAAGGATGCGAAAATCATCATCCGTTCCCCCAATTTTCGTCCTCTGGAACAGGATCTGGTGTTTCAAAAAGATGTGGAGGTCAACCAGTTTAAGCTGGTGTATCGTCCCACCCGCATCATCGGGCGCGTGCTCTGTTCCGAAACGCATAAGCCGCTGCCCGGGGTGAAGGTTACCGAAATGGTGAGCGAGGTGAGTGTGCTGACCAACGAGAATGGGAATTTCGTGATTGACCGGGGATTGGATCCCGATCTGGAGCAGATTCTGTATTTTACCAAAACCAATTACAATCGTAAAGAAATGTCCGTTAAAGCCATTGCCCACCAGGATGTGGATGTGGGGGACGTGTTGCTCACTCCTTTGCCCGGCTATGACCCCAGTTTGAATACCGCTGATGACAGTGAATTTAGTGTGGATGATCAGCGGACGCCCCTGGATGCCACCGGGATTCAAAGTAGTGGACGGCTGGAATCTTTTCTGGTGAACAACGAACGGTTTACCTTTCAACAATTCCAGCAATTACTAAACGAAATTCACCCCAAAAATACAGAGAAAAATACCCGGGAGAATCTGGAATACTATATCCAGAAAGGCTGGATTGAGGAAATTGAACCGGGGCTCTACAAAAGTAATCGGTATAATCCCAATCCCTGATGAGGTACGGTATGAAACGATCTTTAAAATGGAAATGGTTAGGTCTGGTAATCTGGTTGGTTCTGTTTTATTCCTGTCAGGAGCGGTACCATATTGACTCGGCGTTTCCGGAACCGGACTTTGGTGTGGTGGAAAAGTCGGTGAAAAAGCAGGATACCACCAGAGTTGCTGTGGAAACGCCCAAAAGTAAG
>JALWDQ010000168.1:0-1600 GCA_027039625.1 Calditrichia bacterium
CGGCAAATTCGGCGGGAACCAGCTTACCCCCTTATCAGGTGTGGGACGCTCTGGCGTCGTACCATTTTTCTCCCGGGATGCTGGAAATTTCCCTTTCGCTGGCGGTTAAAAACATCTTTAACGAAAACTACCAGTTAATATTTGGCTATCCCATGCCCGGACGCCAGGTGCAGTTTTCCGTGGAAATTCAACGCAATATTTAAAACCGAAGGATATCGTAAACAGAAGGTATTCAATTCATTAAAAAAGGAGGCAATTATGAAACGTGTATGGCTATGGATGTGGATTCTGGGATTGTTCACCGGAATGGCTTTCTCACAATCCATCCCCAAAACTGCTTACGTGGTGAATAGCCTGGGGCAGAATCTTTCCGTGGTGAATCTGGAAAACCAGAATGTGACCATTGATGCCCTGCCGCTGGGATTGTACACCAATCAGATCGTGTTGCAGGGTACAACCGGTTATGTGGTGAATTCCGGACTGAACGAAATTCAGGTAATTGGATTAAATCCCCTGAGCACCCTGTCCCATATCGACATCGGAAGTGGCTCTAATCCCTGGAATATCGTATTCTGGAACGATTCCCTTGCGTTTGTGAGTGAATTGTTTACCAATCAAGTGGCACTGGTGAATGTGCAAACCGGACAGGTGCTACAACATATTTCCGTGGGTACCGGTCCGGAGGGGATGTGCATCGCCGGGCATGAATTGTTTGTTGCCAACAGCGGATTTAACGGTTCGGGATACAATCCGGGAGAAGTTACCGTAATTGATTTGAACACCCTCCAGGTGGTGGATACCCTGCACGTCGCCGTAAATCCCCAGGATGTAACGGCAGACAGCCTGGGACATTTGCTGGTTGCCTGTACCGGAGATTATGTCACGGTTTCCGGTTCCGTTCACATTTTTGATTTAAACACCCTGCAACCCATTGATACGGTACACACCACAACGTTCATCACTTCCATTCGTGCCATGGGAGACGCGCGGTTTGTGCTGGGTACCTTCGGGAGCGGGGTGTTGGTGTACAACCAGGCTACGGGAAGTTTTGAAGTGGATATCTCCAATCCCTTACCCGGAGGTCCCGGCATTGCCATCGATGCTGACCAGAACATTTACGTCACCGACTTTAATGCCGATTCCCTGCGGGTTTTTAATTCGGCATACCAGCGCATCGCCGCCTATCCTGTAGGGGACGGACCGGTGTCGGTTGCTGTTTACGAACCGGCTTCTACGGGAATTGTTAAGGGGCAGGAAACGATTCCCCGGCAATTTACCTTATTGGGAAATTATCCCAATCCCTTCAATCCCCAAACCACCATCGAATTTGAGCTTGCTGCCCCGGCAAAGGTGCAACTGGATGTGTTTAATGTTCGGGGAGAAAAAATCACAACTCTGGTAAATGCGTTCCTTCCTTCCGGAACGCATAAGGTCGTTTGGAATGGAAGGGATCATTGGGGGAATCCGGTGGCATCCGGAATTTACTATTATCGGCTCACCGCTGGAAAAGCTCATCAGGTACGTGCAATGGTGTTGGTGCGGTGATTTTTAATAGGGTTGGTTATTTGTGGAGACAGGAATCTTTCGTGAATTCAAGAGA
>JALWDQ010000169.1:0-1590 GCA_027039625.1 Calditrichia bacterium
TAAATCGATATCCTCCGGCACATTGTGCCCTTTTTCCTTCAATTCGGCAATGCTGCCAATGGATTCCTGATGCCCGCACTTGTCGCATACCCAGATGTTCAGGGGAGTTCCCCAGTAGCGATCGCGAGAGAGCGCCCAATCCACATTATTTTTCAGCCACTCCCCGAAACGCCCTTCTCCCACTTCCGGCGGATGCCAGTTAATTTGCTGGTTGTTCTTCAGCATATCCTCTTTGAAGCGGGTCGTGCGGATGTACCACGATTCCCGGGCGTAATACAACAGCGGCGAATCGCAGCGCCAGCAATGGGGATAGCTGTGTTCGTACAACTCTTTCTTGAATAACTGCCCCCGCTCTTTGAGCATCTTAATAATTTCCGGATCGGCATCTTTAACAAACATGCCCTTAAAATCCCGCACCACTTCTTCGAATTCACCACTCTGGTTCACCGGGCGCAGCAGCGGGAGCTGATATTTTTGTCCTACATTGTAGTCGTCCTCTCCAAATGCCGGGGCAATGTGCACAATTCCCGTTCCGTCCTCAGTGGTTACAAAATCCCCCAGCACCACGTAAAAGGCATCCTTCTCCACCGGCACATAGTCAAACAGCCGCTGGTAGCGTTTGCCCTCCAGTTCCTTGCCCCGGAAACGTTCCAGAACTTCAAATTCCCCTTCCAGCACCACATTGGCACGCGGTTCGGCCAGAATCAACTTTTCGCCCCGGTAATTCACCTTCAGATATTCCACATCGGGATGCACCGCCAGCGCCACGTTGGAAATCAGCGTCCAGGGCGTGGTGGTCCATACCAGGAAGTAAGTATCCGGTTCATCTTCCAATCGAAATTTCACATAAATGGAAGGGTCTTTCACCTCTTTGTATCCCTGCGACACTTCGTGGCTGGAAAGCGGTGTTTCGCAACGCGGGCAGTAGGGCAAAATCTTAAATCCCCGATAAATTAAATCCCGGTCGTGAAGCTGCTTCAGAATCCACCAGACGGATTCGATGTAACTGTTGTGGAACGTGATGTAGGGATGTTCCAGGTCCAGCCAGTACCCGATGCGTCGGGTCAGGTTGTCCCATTCCTTTTTATAATGAAAAACGCTTTCTTTGCACTTTTCGTTGAATTTATCCACCCCATACTCTTCAATCTCTTCCTTCCCCTCGATGCCCAGCTCTTTTTCCACTTCAATTTCCACCGGCAGGCCATGGGTGTCCCAGCCCGCCTTGCGATTCACAAAAAATCCCTGCATGGTTTTGTAGCGGCATACCGTATCCTTTACGGTACGGCTCATCACATGATGAATCCCCGGACGACCATTGGCGGTAGGTGGTCCTTCGTAAAACACAAAATTAGGCGCCTCCCGGCGAATTTCCAGACTTTTCCGGAAAATATCCCGGGCATCCCAGAAGTCCAGAATCTCCTCTTCCAGTCGGGTCAGGTTCACTTTTCCATTGTATTCTTTGAATTTCATCATCACTTCCTCTGCTCTACTTTCTCAACAGGTAACTGATTAAAAAGAGCAACAAATTTAATAAAATTAGTGTGGTAATGGGAAAGTAAAAAGTAAAATTTTTTCTTTGAATGATAATGT
>JALWDQ010000170.1:0-4316 GCA_027039625.1 Calditrichia bacterium
ACAAAAAGATGCAGCATTCTGAAAATATTATTTTTAAATACAAATATACAAAAAATATATGCATTGATATATTAATACAGGAATTATAGAGTCCGTAGAGAAATGCTTAATTTATTAAATAATACAAAACTTTCTCCCACAGGATCGGTATCCGACTATATTTTTAGTATTAAACAAATACTATGAGTGGCAATATGCATGATATTGTTAAAATATAATTTTGATTTTCGTTCTTACACGGCCTCTAAATGTTCAACAATACTCTCGGATTTCGTGTAACATTTTTCGAGAGAGAAACGGAAACGTTGACTCGGGAAAAAATGCGGGAAAATCATGACCATTCTTGATTATGGGATTGTGCTTCTTTATTTGCTGGGAATTGTGGTGGTGGGGTTGCTGCTTCAGAAGAAAGCCTCCACGGATATCGATTCTTATTTTTTAGGGAATCGGGGACTCCCCTGGTGGGCGCTGGGTGCTTCGGGAATGGCTTCCAATCTGGATGTGAGCGGTACCATGATTAACACGGCGTTTGTTTTTGCCCTGGGTGCCAGTGGCTTTTTTATTGAAATTCGGGGCGGGGTTACCCTGATTATGGCGTTTTTAATGATTTTTATGGGGAAGTGGAACCGTCGTGCCCAGGTGATGACTCTGGCGGAATGGATGCATTTTCGTTTCGGGAAGGGGAAAGAAGGGGACGTCGCCCGCCTCATCAGCGCCATCTCTGTAATCGTGATTACCATTGCCATGATTACCTACTTCGCCATCGGTTCCGGGAAGTTTATTGCCGAGTTTCTGGGAATTCCCCCTTTCTGGGGAATGAGTTCCGAGTTCTGGGCTTCCACCCTGATGATTGTGCTGGCGATGATTTACACCGTCGCTTCCGGTTTGTACGGAGTGGTGTGGACGGATGTGTTTCAGGGGGTGCTTATTTTCGGGACCATCCTGTTCATTACCATCATGGTCATTACCCAGGTGGTGCTGCCGGATAGTTTTGAAGTCTCCATGCCGCTGCGCGATGGGGGTTTTATGGCTTTGCAAACCACCCGGGACGCCTGGACCAGCGTTGTGCCGCGCTGGAAACTGGATATTCCCGCTGAATCATCCTATTCCATTTACAATCTGTTTGGAATTGCCATTCTGTTCTATCTCTTCAAAGTGACCATTGAAGGGAGTGGCGGTACCAGCGGGTACATGATTCAACGTTATTTTGCTGCCCGCAGCGATCGCGAAGCCGGGTTGCTCTCTCTGTTCTGGACGTTTTTGCTCTCTTTCCGCTGGCCGTTTATTATGGCTATTGCCATGCTGGGAATTGCTTACGGTACATCTCACGGAGTGATTGGTGACCCGGAGCGGGTGCTGCCGGTGGTTATCGACCGGATGGTACCCATTGGGGTGCGGGGATTTCTGGTGGCAGGATTAATGGCGGCGGCCATGTCCACTTTCGATAGTACGGTAAACGCGGGTGCCGCTTATTGGGTAAAGGATATCTACCAGGCGTACATTAATCCCCATGCTTCGGAAAAGACCCTGATGCGCCACAGCCGCTGGGCCTCGGTGATTATTGTGGTGCTGGGACTGGCTTTCTCCCTGCTCATTAAAAATATCAACGAAATCTGGGGCTGGATTACCATGAGCATTGGTGCCGGGATGCTCATCCCGCAACTTCTGCGCTGGTACTGGTGGCGGCTGAACGGCTATGGGTTTGCCATTGGCACAGTGGTGGGAATGATTGCCGCGGTGGTGCAGAAGTACTTTTACCCTGATGTTCCCGAGTATGTCTCCTTCCTGTGGGCAAGCGGAACTTCGCTGGTGGGGCTGATTATCGGAACCTATTTAACGGAACCCACTCCCCGGGAAGTGCTGGACAATTTCTACAAAACCACCCGACCTTTTGGCTGGTGGCAACCCGTGCGGCAAAAACTGCCGGAAACCGTGCGCCGAAAGATTGATGCCGAGAACCGCCGGGACATCATCGCCACTTTTTTTGCAGTGCCCTGGCAGGTGGTGCTCTTCCTTACGGGAATGACCATCGTTATGCGTACCTGGCATTCCTTCCTGTACCTTGCCGGATTGTTGGTGGTGCTTTCTGCGGGACTTTATTATTTCTGGTTCCGCCATCTTTCCGATGAAGTGAAATTGGATGAGGATGCTTCGTGAGTCGATACGGACACATCTGGAAAATGCTTCCCGTGCTGTTTCTCCTCCTTTTTCTGGAGGGATGCCATCAAGCGCCGCAGGAGAAAATTGTGGTATGGACTTCCATGCGTCCCGTGGAGCGGGATTTCCTCCAGAAAAAGATGGATGAATTTGCCCGGCGGCATCCTGGCTACCAGTTTGTGCAACTGTTTTACGCTCCGGAAGAGCTGCGTACCAATTTTATCATTTCGGCGCTGGCAGGCAAGGGACCGGCGCTCATTCATTGCGCCAGCGATTTTATTGGTCCCCTCTCGGAATTGGAGGTGATTCGCCCGCTGGAGGATTTGTTCCAGAAATCGTTTCTGGACAGTTTTATTACCGAGCCGTTCCCTGCCAATACGGTGTTTCAGGGGCATCTCTACCAAATTGCCGATCGGGTGGGGAATCATTTGTGTCTGGTGTACAATAAGGAGCTGGTTCCGCAGCCTCCGCGAACAATTTCGGAACTCATTGCTCTGGGAAAAACCCTGGTGCGCAATACCGATGGAGACGGATCTCCCGATACCTACGCCCTGGCCTGGAATTACACCGAGCCGGCTTTTGCCGTGCCTTTTATTGGTGGCTATGGCGGCTGGGTGATTGATGAGCACAATCGGCCCACCCTCAACACTCCGGCGGTGGTTAAAGCGGCACAGCTCATCTACGATCTGGCCAATAAGTACCGGATAATCCCCCGGGAGTGTGATTACGAAACGGCCAATGCGCTGTTTCTGGATCGCCGGGTGGCAATGATTATTAATGGACCCTGGAGCTGGGGAACGTATCTGAAAAATGGGATTCCCATCGGGCTGGCGCGCATTCCTAAAATAGATGAAACCGGCTTGTGGCCCACGCCGATGGTCTTCCCCATGGGATATGTGTTCAATGTGAATTTGAAAGGGGGGACGTTGCAGGTGGTGCGAGAGTTGGTGCGTTTTTTGACCTCTCCCCGGGTGGAACTGGAGTTTGCCCGGCAGTTTAACATTATCCCTTCCCGTAAGGATGTGATTCGCGCTCCGGAGCTGATGTCCCGCGAACTCTATCGCTCGGCGCTGGATCAGATGATGGTGGGGCGTCCCATGCCGGTGGTTACGGAAATGCGCTGGATATGGGATGCCATGCGTCCGGCCTATCAGGGAATTTTTACCCATCAGTACACTCCGCAACAGGCCGCCGAAGAAATGCAGCGCCTGGCCGAGAAACTGATTCGGGAAAATCGGGAATAACGCGCTGGGGAAATTAAAAATGAAAAATGAAAAATGTAAAATGTCTAAAGGGTGCTGTGCATAAAATAAAACCCCTGGTGAACTTCGCGATTCCCTGGTGCTCTTTGCGGTTTTAGAAAAATAACCGCAGAGTTCGCAAAGGTGGCGCAAAGCGCGCGGTGCAGCATTCTGCAAAAAAAATGTAAATTCTTTGCGAGCTTTGCGAATTCTTAGCGTCCATTGCGGTTTAAAAAACCACAGAGAACACAGAGGACACTGAAGGGAATGAAAAATGATAAATGATAAATGTAAAATGTCCAAAGGATGCTGTGCATAAAATGTCCCTAGGATGCGATGCATAAAATGGAAATTGGTTTAGAACGCTGAACAGGAGGATTTTTAACAGAATAAGCATTATTCAAAAATAAACCGCAAAGCGCGCAAAGGTGGCGCAAAGTACGCGGTGCAGCATTCTGCAAAAAAAATGCAAATTCTTTGCGACCTCTGCGAATTCTTAGCGTCCATTGCGGTTTAAAAAACCACAGAGAACACAGAGGACACAGTAGAGAATGAAAAATGATAAATGATAAATGTAAAATGTCCAAAGGATGCTGTGCATAAAATGTCCCTAAGATGCGGTGCATAAAATGGGGATTGGTTTTGAACGCTGAACAGGAGGATTTTTAACAGAATAAGCATCATTCAAAAATAAACCGCAAAGAACGCAAAGGTGGCGCAAAGTACGCGGTGAAGCATTCTGCAAAAAATTACAAATCCTTTGCGACCTTTGCGAATACTTAGCGTCCTTTGCGGTTAAAAAACCACAGAGCGTAATGGTGATGCAAAGAAACGAAGAGTGGCAAAATAAAACCGTCCCGAAGGGACGGAATGCGAATAGCCCACAAATTCATTTGTGGGAAATGGATACCATAAAAA
>JALWDQ010000170.1:4326-4912 GCA_027039625.1 Calditrichia bacterium
ATAAAAACAAACCCCGTCCCGGAGGGACGGGATGAACAACGCGTTGGCGCCGGTATTTTGAAATTTGTGATTTGAAATTTGGAATTTGTTATTTGGAATTTGTTATTTGAAATTTGTTATTTGAAATTTAACCCTTCAGGTTGTACATGAATACTGTGGTAGGAAAATTCGGAAACACCAATCGCCTGGCTTATCTCTACACCGCACCCGCCCTGATTATCATGGGACTGGTGGTGGTGTACCCATTTCTCTACAATGTGGTCATTTCCTTTTCCAACATGAACTTAACCCACTTCCGCCAATGGCACCTCATTGGCTGGCACAATTACCGGGCGGTGCTTGCAGAACGCACCTTCTGGTATTTCCTGTTTAAAACCATCCTGTGGACGGTACTGAATCTTGTTTTTCACGTGGGCATTGGGGTGTTTCTGGCTTTGATTCTGAACAAGGATATAAAAGGGAAATCGATTTTTCGTACGCTGCTCATTTTACCCTGGGCGGTGCCCCAGTACATCACCGCACTTACCTGGCGGGGAATGTTCAACGCCGAGTACGGTGCGGTGAATCTGATGCTGGAACGCTTTGC
>JALWDQ010000171.1:0-1590 GCA_027039625.1 Calditrichia bacterium
TTATCTCCATCTTACGCCCTGGGCTACTAAATATGTTTATTTCAAGGTCATTAGCTTTGGGAAAATGTTGCGTATTTGTGGTAAAATATAAACGGCAAGACGATGATCGGCTGAGCGCGAAGCGCTCGCACAAAGTTAGCCCGGGGCGAAACCCCGGGGAAAATGATATTCATCGAGATGCAAAGCCCTGAAAGGGCGAAACTCATCGAGAATTCAAGAAAAGGATTATCTGGCAAAATAATAATTGCAATGGAGGCAGTGCTCACTACTACGATTTTCTTCATAAACTTGAGGGAAAGACAAACATTAAAAAAATCAAAAAGTTATTTTATTGATTTTTATTTTAAGGAAGTTGTAGGTAGTAATTGGTAAAAGAATATGCTTTGTAAAGAACCATGTGTTTATCTCTTTGTTAATGAATTTTATGCAAAACTACTGATTTAATAACATGACACCCGATTTTTCCCGCTGGAATGAATTAAACAAGAAGATCATCACCTGTCGGCGGTGTCCCCGTTTGGTGGAATGGCGCGAAAGAACAGCTCGCCAGAAGGTGCGCCGGTTTGCCGATTGGGATTACTGGGGTAAACCGGTACCGGGATTTGGGGATCCGCATGCTCAGTTGTGGGTGATTGGATTGGCTCCTGCTGCTCACGGAGGGAATCGCACGGGACGGGTCTTTACAGGCGATCGCAGCGGGGATTGGCTTTTCCGGGCGTTGTATCGGGCTGGGTTTGCCAACCAACCTCAATCTGTTCAACGAGAAGATGGTTTAACACTGCACAACTGTTACGTGAGTGCGGTGGTGCGCTGCGCTCCTCCGGGAAATAAGCCGTTGCGGGAGGAAATTGACAATTGTCGCCCCTTTTTAATGGAAGAATTCCGCTTGCTTACTAAACTTCGGGTGATGGTTACCCTGGGGCAAATTGCCTTTCGGGAAACATTGAAGATGCTGGAAGCAGCCGGGGAAGGGAGGTTTCGCCCGCGACCTAAATTTGGGCATGGTAAGCAAATTCAGGTTCGCGATGACCTGTGGATTTTAACCTCCTACCATCCCAGTCAGCAAAACACCTTTACCGGGGTTCTAACCGAAGCAATGTTTGATGATGTGTTTCGATTGGCAAAGCAGTTGTTAAAATAAATATTGGAAAAGAGACGTTTTTTAATCAAAAAGGCGGAAAGAAAAAATCCCCTGTTCCATCAAAATGGAAACAGGGGATTGTCATATTGGGGTAATTTATTGTTTGTTCTGAATTTATTTGCTGGATTTTGCATTCATGGCATCTTTGTACATGTAGATGCTTAATAACACAAACATCACAAAACCCAGAATTTCGGCACCACTGGATTGCGTCCAGTGTTCATAAGTACTACCCAGAGCATGTACCAGCGTCCAGTCCGGAGAAATGAATTGTTTCCCGAAGAAGATGATGAACGCCGAAACCACTCCCATAATTGCGCCGCCAGCAATGAAACCGGAAGCAATCAAAGTGCCTTTCTCCCGACGAGCGTCGTTTAATGCTTCATCTTTAGAACGGGTGGAAACAAGGTAGGCAATAAACCCGCCGATGAGAATGGGAGTGTTAAGAT
>JALWDQ010000172.1:0-4901 GCA_027039625.1 Calditrichia bacterium
ATACACCTCCGGGACAAACTCTTTGCCTTTCTTCACAATTTTCACATACGTGACGGGATACCCATCACCGTTGTTATCCCATCCCATTAATCCGGCAGAAGGTGCCCAGCGGAAAAAATGCCCCAGAAATTTCCGTTTGGCCTGTAACCAGGAATACGGTTCCCCTTCTCCTTCCACAAAGGGAGCCCGCATGTAGTTACGAGAATCGGCGTGGGGATTGTCCAGATCGGCGTAGTATTTCCCGGGCTCGAAGGTAATCTTACTCCGGCTCAAGGGATCAAAATAAGTGAAGGCCGACTCCCAGCCTTTCGCAGGATAAATTCCCAGCGATACTTCCGTTACTTTACCATGCTTGCGTTTGGCAAAGATCCGAAGCCGGGGATTGTAGGTAACCACTTTAATTCCGGTGGCATCAGTGACCCGTTTGGTATCGGGATCCAGGTGGCAGGTCATACAATCGGCTTCCAGCGAACCGGTTTTCCGCCAATCGAACTTGTGAGGCTTGCCCCAGGTTCCTTTGCTCACTTCGTCTGAAGTGTAGGAATAATAATCGCCATCCAGGGGCGGAACGGTGTTGGGATCCACCTCATCCAGCCGGTTGCCATCCCGGTCGTATTCGTAGGGACCGCCACCGGTATGGCAGGAGGCGCAGGTCCACACTTCTTCCGGAGTGCCAATATCAAACGTAAGCTGAGATTTGTTCTTCTTTGCCGCCAACTGGCGGTAGGAAGGCGGTCACCAGAAACCAAATTGCCCGGGGGATTTTAAATACGGGTAATGGAAATCAGGGTGCTCTTTTCCCCAGTTATCACTCACCTCCGTTGCCCCAATCTGAAAATGGTAGGCATGGGTTATGGCATCGTAATCGTGGCAGGCACCACAGGTTTGCTTAGGACTGTAAGGCTCCCCTTTGTAATAAGTGATGCCATTTATCACCAGCGTCTGTCCGGCCGCTTTTGCCTGCTCTATTACGCTGTTTCCATCTTTGTCCAGAAAAGTGACCGGGGGATGATTGGAAGCGTAAAGGGTGAGAGAAAGAAATAGACATAGTAAAATCGCGGGTAGGAGACGTCTCATCATAATCCTCCTTAAAAAATATGTTCGGAAAAGAACGTTTGTTCAAGGTAAAAAAAACTATAAAATGAATCAAGGAAAAAACCAATTTATGCTAATTTGCTCATTCGCTTATCTTCAAAGTTTTCAGGGATATGTAAAAATATTAGCAAAATTCGTATCAGGAAAGAATGGAATACTTTTTCCGAAACCGTGAGCGGGGAATATAGCAATTGAACATGAAGCTTAAGCGGAAAATAAAATGCTGGTTAAACACCAGGTGCTATCGTGGGCAGAATCTGTTTATTCCGGAATCATTTCAGCTCTCCTGTTTCAACAATTCCACCAGCTGGCGAAAATCCTCCGGCGGTTCGGCGGTAAATTCGACATATTTTCCGGTGCGAGGATGCACAAATCCCAATCGGTACGCATGCAGCGCCTGATGGTCGATGTTTTTTTCCTCTTTTTCGGAAGGAACATAATGCCGGTCGCCAATAATGGGGTGTCCGGCTGCCGCTAATTGCACCCGAATCTGATTTTTCAATCCGGTAACCAGTTGGACTTCCAACAATGTGGCATTGGGAAATTCCTCCACAACCCGATAGCGGGTAATCGCCAGAGTTCCCCCGGCTTTTTCGTCCCGTACCACTACCTGACGGAATCCATGGGTAGTTAATTTCAGATAGTGTCGCAACTCTCCTTCCTGCGGAGCTACCTTTCCCCGCACCAATGCCAGATAAATGCGGGTGGGTGTATGGGAAAGAAATTGTTTTACCAGGTGGGCATGGGCGGGTTGGTTTTTGGCAAACACCATCAACCCGGAAGTATAGCGATCGATGCGATGAACTATGATGGCTTTCTGCTTACGGGAGCGTAACAATTCATTAAGCAGGTCGCGCAAATTTTTCACCCGGGAGCCGGGAATAGGAACCGCCAGCATCCCCGCAGGTTTATTCACCACAATCAGCTCCTTATCCTCAAAAACAATGGTGAGTTTTTTTGTTAGCGGAGACCGCCGACGCCGTTTACGATGGGTTCTCAAACGATATCGTTCCTTCTTTTTTGTTGTTCAAAAAAACTATTCCCGCCTTATTCCTAATACACCTCCTCGTCCCCCCCTTCCCCATCTGAATCCCGGAAGAAAAAAATCCGGGAGTAAAAAGGGGGATCTACACCTTCTGTTGGGACAATTCCGGGAGTAAACAAAAGCCCTCATCCCTTTCCCGGGATTCGTCTTTTTTTTCAGGAAAGAACCGGCAGCCTCCGCTCTGTACTACTTTTGCAATTTCTCCTTAACCCAGTTTTCCAGACCTCCGGTAAGGATGAGTTCCTGGGCGGCGGTTCCCACCGGACTGATGGCATATTCTTTTCCATCGGCCAGAATTTTCGAATTGCGAAAATCAACAGTAGCAACAATTCCCGTGCGCACTGTTAACCGAGTATCCCCAAAACGCTGCTTTAAATCCTGCACCAGTTCCGGAGCGGTAAGCACTAAAAATCCGTTGTTGAGGGCGTTGCGTTTGTAGGTTTCGCTGAAAGAACCGGCCACCACCATTCGAATACCACGATACTTCAGTGCGGTGGCTGCCTGCTCCCGGGAGCTTCCGGTTCCGAAGTTAAATCCACCCACCAGAATGTCCCCTTCCCGCGCCAGCTTCTGAAACTCGGGATCGTAATTCTCCATGGCAACCTGCGCTTGTTGCTCGGGAGTAAAATCATCAATATAGGTGTATTTTCCGGGATAAATTCCATCGGTATTTAAATTATCCTGGGGGCAGAATAACAGTTCCCCTTCCAGCTTTTCCGGGAAGCCAGGGAGAATGGTAACTGGTTGCGCTTTGGTAGCAGGTCGGGGATTTTCCCGCAGGGTTCCAACGGGTAAGGTCGCAGACCACTCGCCGGGATAATCGATATATCCGACAATTGCCGAGGCAGCCACCACCGCCGGTGATGCCAGGTAGGCCTGGGCGTTGGGCGAACCCATCCGTCCTTTAAAATTGCGGTTGGTGGCGGAGATTCCCACCTCGCCATCCTCCAGAAGCCCTTCACCCAAACCAATACAGGGACCGCATCCCGGAGGCAACGGTATGGCTCCTGCGTCAAGAAGCGTTTGCCAGTAGCCTTTCTCCTCTGCAGCGGCTTGTACTTCGCTGGAAGCTGCTGCAATGTAAAATTTAACATGGGGTGCCACCTTTTTCCCACGCACCACCTCCGCCGCCGCAGCAATGTCCTCCAACCGGCTGTTTACGCAGGATACCAGGTAGGCTTTATCGATCTTCACACGCTTTTTGCGTATTTCGGCAATGGGAGTCATGACCTTAACCGTATCGGGGCCAGCCACATAGGGCTGAATGGTACTTAAATCAATCACGATTTCCTTGGCGAAATAGGCATCGTCATCCGCTCTGAAATCTTCGATACGGCTGAGCAGTTCGGCAATGCGGCGGTCGTTTAATCGGGGATGTTCACCATTGCCATCGGCATCGCTGGGGACGCCTGCGGGGCCGCGTTTTTTCACAAACTCGGCGCGCTTTTTTAACCATCCCACCACAGCCTCGTCTACCGGGAACACGCCCGCCAGAGCGCCCCACTCTGTGGTCATATTCGCCACCGTTAAACGCTGGTCGATGGTCAGGCTTTTCACCCCTTCTCCGGTAAATTCAATGGCATGGTTAAGCACTTCGTCATGGTTGAAATATCCACACAGGGCAATGATCAAGTCTTTGCCGGTGACGCCAGGTTTCAGACGCCCGCGCAATTCCACCCGGGCGATGGGCGGAACCTGCCACCAAGTACGTCCCGTTGCCCAGATGGCTGCCGCATCGGTACGCACGATGGGTGTCCCCAGGCAGCCCAATCCCCCGTACATATTGGAATGGCTGTCCGAAGCCACCACCATGGTTCCCGGCCAGGCGTACCCTTCTTCACACATAATTTGATGCCCAATTCCCCGACCGGCGGGGTAAAAATCGACGCCCATTTCCCGGGCAAACGCCTCGATTCGGGCATATTTTTGAAGATTCTTCTCGCTTTTATCCTGAACATTGTGGTCCAACGCAAATACCGGCTGACGCGGATTGGCCATTTTTTGTGCCCCAATTTTCCGGAATTTGGGAATCACCGCGCCGGTGTTGTCGTGGGTCATCACGTGGGCAGGTTGAATGGAAATAAAATCCCCGCTGTGAACTTCGTAACCGGGTTCCAGCCCTACTGCAAAGCGCTGGGCAATTTTTTCAATCAATGTCTGTGCCATGGGTAAAACTCCTCCGTTTTTTACCTTCCTTACCTTCCGAAATCCGTCCCGAACACCTATTCTTACGCCCGAAATTAACAGTTTGCCGTTTATAGTGCAAATATCAAATCAGAAAAGCAGCTCTAAAAATATTATTACTTCTGGTGGGATGCGGTGATATCTAATCTACTACCGAAAAAAAAATTAGGAGAAAGAAGAACATTTAACAGATTAAGTCTCGGACCTCCCGGGAAAATGGGGTAGATATCTCCCGAATTGATTAACAGAGAGTGATTTAGAAATATTCTTTTATTGCATTTTACAGGAATGGACTCACAACGAAAATATTACTATACTCTCATTTTCAGTACTATTACAGAGAATAAAAACACCAACAATAAATAAGACGGTTATAGAATCATTTTTCAGAAACACCAGGTAAAAGAGAAAATTAGAATTTTCAGCTTATCTGGAGAGTATTAAAGGAAAAATTTTTCCTGGATTTAAAAAATAGTGCGCCCGGGAGGACTCGAACCCCCAACCTTCTGATCCGTAGTCAGACGTTCTATCCAGCTGAACTACGGGCGCATGCTTAACAAACCAGCGCAAATTTAAG
>JALWDQ010000173.1:0-4899 GCA_027039625.1 Calditrichia bacterium
CATTTCTCCCTCACGCAGGGAATCCCGTGCCGTAACCAGAATTCCTCCCACCGAAAGGTACAGAAATTCTCGGTCGTTCCCGGGAATAAGTTCCACGTGTAACCGGGAAAGGCTATCCTGCATCACAGGAATTTCCGGTAAAACCAATCGGTAGTAACCGGCATGCCAGAAAATTAGCGTGTACTTCCCCGCAGGAAGCCGCTCCAAGCGGAAATTCCCACCGGAATCGCTTACCGTGCGGAAAGTGGTACCCTCTACCTGTACCACCACACCGGCCAGCACCTGGTGGTTAAAATAATCTACTACCTGACCTTCAATCCCGCTGCCGGCAAAAATCAGGGAAGGAATCAGAGAAAAAATCACTCCAAAAAATTGCCACACGCTTCGGGGATACCGCATTCCATAAATCCGGTTATTCATATTCCACTCATTCCGGTTCACAACACCCAATTCCCCCTCTTCCCCCTTCACCTCCGGGTACCCAATGAATTACTCAAACATCATTTAAATTATAATGCCCAGAGTTAAAATTTCAAATCCCAAACGCAAATCAAATTTTAACACAGAAATTTACTTTAAAATTTGATTTCTTCCCTTATCTGTATTAAAATGAAACATCAAACGAAAAGATACCGGGGACAAAATCCCGATGCAGCCGCGACTCCAATCCATCATTATTTGCTTCACTTTAGCGCTGACTCTTCCCGGACATCCTCAAACCTCCTCCTGGGGACTGGTTACCGAGCCTCAGCTTCCGGAAATTGGTTATCTGGGTGCGCTCAATTTTGTAACAGCCAACATTGGCTATCTGGTTGGGACCAATTACGGCGAATCCATTATTTTTAAAACTGTGGATGGAGGTGTAAGCTGGACGGTTCTGTATCGGGACAGCACTCCGTTTTCATTTCAGAACTCCTATTTTCTGGATGCTCAAACTGGCTGGGTGGTGGGTACACAGGGACGAATCTGGTTCACCAGCGATGGAGGACAGAGCTGGCAGGAACGCTCTACGCAGGGTAACCATCATTTACGCGCCATCTACGCTGCCTCTCCGACTACCATTTACGTGGCAGGGGACAGCGGAGTAGTACTGAAGAGCACCAACGGAGGGCTTACCTGGAGCAATCTCTCCTGGACGAATTCCCTCCATTTCCGGGATATTTGCGGGTTCGACAGCTTGAGGGTGATTCTCGTATCTTCCCAGACCAATAAATCTTTTTACGTGACCCAGAATGGAGGCAATAGCTGGTCGCTGGTCACTCCGCCCTATCATTATTCCATGACCAGCAATAAAATTTACCGTTGCCGGGGTTTACCGGGTGGAACAGCCTATGCCGTGGGAATGAGCGGAGGAATATTCAAAACCAGCGATTATGGAGCGACCTGGCAGTATCTGACCACCTTCTTCCCTTACACCAATAAAATTATTACCGCCCTGTGGGTGGATGCCGCCGGTACGGTGTGGTGCGGAAATGAGGGCCGTATTTTCCGAAGTGCCGACGGAGGGGTAAACTGGGATACGCTGCACATTCCCACCTTCTCGCGCATTGCCCGGATTGCCTCGTTTGGGGACACGGTGCACGTGTTTACTTATGGCGGGCATCTATTCACTTCCACTGATGGTGGCGGTACTTTCGGTGCTCAATTAAACTGGCCCAATATCCCATTTTCTGCTCTCGGCTGGAATGGCAGCCAGATATTTGCAGTTTCCGATTACGGGGGCGAAATGAGTGTGAGCCACGATGGCGGATTTGCCTGGAACTATCCTACCAATACTTTGCCTCAGTCAGTTAGCGGAATCAATGCTTTATGGTTTACCGATTCCCTGCATGGTTTCTATTGCGGGAAAGGCGGACAAATTGGTCGCACAGTGGATGGGGGAAGCACCTGGGAGCTGGTACCAAATTTCTATTTTTATCCCAACAGCGCTCAGAATTTCCATTTTGTTTATTTTAAAGATTCCCTCAACGGATTTGTCGGAGGAGACATGGGGGCTCTGCTTTCCACCCAGGACGGCGGGGGAAGCTGGGAGCTGGTTAACCTGAACAGCTCGGCCTCGCTGTTTGCCTGCACCTTTGTGGATTCCTCCACCGGATTTTTAACGGGGCGCAAAATGCAAAACGGCGCTATTCTGAAGACTACCGACGGCGGGTTAACCTGGCAGGAAACCCTGATCAGCGACAGCGCCATTTACCTGTTACGCGATATTGAATTTCTCACTCAGAATCTGGGATTTGCCATCTCCAGCAACGGCTATGTTTTACGCACCGCGGATAAAGGAAACACCTGGCACATCCTGCCTCGCCTGCACAACTTTTACGCACCCGAGCAACCGCCCGATTTGCGGATGTTCTCCCTCACCCCCACAGGCACCATGTTTATTGGCGGCAGCGAAGGTGCATTTTACGTGAGTGCCGACAGCGGTCAAAGCTGGCAGCAGATATCCACACCACCCCAGGTGCGACACCTGCGCTTACATTCCATGGTGTGGCTGGATGCCACCAACGCCCTGATTGGCTGCGATAACGGGTACATTCTGGGATTCACTTACACCGGGATTCAGGGGGGAAACATTCCCTCCGGAAATTTCGTGTTGCTTCCCGGGTACCCCAATCCCTTTAATTCCATCACCACAATGGAATTTTATTTGCCTAAAAGTACAACTGTTCGCTTAACTATTTACAATTCTCTGGGACAGAAAGTCCGCAGCCTGTTTCGGGGATTTTTAATCGGTGGCTGGCATCGTTTCCAGTGGGATGGCCGCAATGATGTGGGTTTAAACGTTCCCAGTGGAGTGTATTTTCTGAAGGTTCAGAGTCAGGAGTACCGGAAGGTGGTTAAGTTGACTTATGTTCGGTGAAAGGGGGAATAAGGTGTATAGGGTATAAGGGTTTATAGGGTTTATAAGGGGCATAGGGCATAGGGCATAGGGCATAGGGGCATAGGGGCATAGGGACATAGGGACATAGGGCATAGAGCATAGGGTATAATGTATGCATTTTAATCATTTTTACACTCTTTCCTCTTTTCTTTTTGAGATTTGGGATTTGTAACCTGGATTTTGGAATCCGGGATTTGAGATTAGATTTTTGAATTAAGAAATGTGAATTGGGCAGGTTCGTGTAAATTGGCGCAATTCGTTGGTGTGAAAAAAAGCAATTGTTTGATGGTCTAAAAAGCCAATAAAGATGCAAAAGAGTAAAAGCGATAAATTGTTGCCTCAGGAGTGCGAAGCACTCACACAGGGACAGCCCAGGGCCTTTTTTAAATGAAAAATGAAAAATGAAAAATTTAAAATGTCCGCTCGTCCCGCTCTCAGTCACAGACCCGTTCCGGGAGTCCGTCCACTCGCAGAGCCCGTCCACAGGATCCTGCGGATATCGGGCGGGATCTTTCGGATATCGGATAGGGAACCGTTCGGTCAGAGCCCGTTCACTCATCCGCAGGATCCTTTGGACAGAGCCCGTTTCGGGCAGGACCCTTCGGATATTCCGCAGGATGCTGCGTACGGGCAGGATGCTGCGCATAAAATTGAAGTTTGTGCCAATAATTTGAAAAGATATTTTTTAACCGGATACTTCAGGGGTTCAGAAGAAGCTTTCTGGATTCAAAAAAATTATCAGCTAGCACGGAAATAGGCCACGGAGTGGCCGAAAGAATTTAGCCCATGGCCTTCTAGCCATGGGAATGAAAATTTCCACCAAATCCATTTGAGTCCCGGAGGGACGACAGAGGGAATTAATAATTTTGAATTAATAATTTTGAATTGAATAGGTTCGTGTAAATTGGCGCAATTCGTTGGTGTGAAAAAAAGCAATTGTTTGATGGTCTAAAAAGCCAATAAAGATGCAAAAGAGTAAAAGCGATAAATTGTTGCATCAAGAGTGCGAAGCACTCACACATGAAGAGCCCAGGGCGAAGCCCTGGGAAGGGGGAACACTCCAGATTGGAGCCCCAAAGGGGCGATACAATACTGAAATTAATAAAACCACAAATAAACTCGAATAAAAAATAATTTTTATCGGAAAATGTAATTTTAAATTTGGTGTGTGGAATTTGTATTGTGTGATTTGATATCTGTTTTTCAGGATTTGGAATTTCCAGAGATATTGTTGAACTATTAATAAACTCGAATTGATGATTCGAAAATTGCACATATTTTTGTTCTGGTTTTTACTTGTGGGAATAACAGGCCGTCTGACGGCCATCGATTCCCTGAAGGTGCACGAATATCGGTTGTCCAACGGGTTAACAGTGATTCTCACGGAAATGCACCATTCCCCCATTATCTCCTTCCTGCTCTTTTACAAAGTGGGCTCGCGTAACGAAACGCCGGGTAAAACGGGGCTTTCTCATGTTACCGAGCACATGATGTTTCGGGGAACGAAGCGGTTTAACTCGGGTGAAATTGCTACATTATTACGTCGGAATTACAGTGTCTTCAATGCGTACACCACGCGGGATTTTACTCTTTATTACGAAAAAATGCCCCGCAACACCATCGAAACGGCGTTCGAGATTGAATCCGATCGCATGCAAAATTGTCAATTCGATCCGGAGATTTTCCGCCACGAGCTGGAGGTGGTAAAAGAAGAACGGAAAATTCGGGTGGAAAGCAATCCCCAGCGCCTGCTGGAAGAACAGATATATGCCCGGTTTTACGGGAAACATCCTTATAGCTGGCCCATCACCGGCTGGCCGCGCGATCTGGAGAACCTCACTGCCGAGGATGCCAGCAATTTCTATCGGAAATATTACCGTCCCAACAATGCTGTGATTGTGCTGGCGGGAGATTTTAATTACCAGCAAATGCTGCAAAAAATCAAGCAATACTTTGGTTCCATTCCCGCAGGAGAACCGGTTCCGGAACCGCCGGATACTTTCCAATTTCCCGCTTCC
>JALWDQ010000174.1:0-1584 GCA_027039625.1 Calditrichia bacterium
GGATGTGGTGGGAATGGATTTGAATGTAACGCAAGCGGGATTTAATGTACAAAACCTGCGGATTAATTCCAATCTGGGTAACCTCCCGTTAAACCTGGGCGTTATCGATATGACGCTGGGGGACTTTACCATTCCTACTCTCACCTATAATCAGAGTTCCGGCTGGAATTTTGTATTCGATTTTTCAGCGAATCTGGGATTTCCGCAGTTTGGAAATTTCCGTTTACCCAAAATTGAGCACATTCGCATTTCCCGCAGCGGGATTCATTTCCCCCAAACCTCCTTCCCATCTTTAAATCTCACTCCTTTCCAGCTGGGTGGTTTTGGGCTGAAGTTGACCTCTTTACGTGTCCCTGAAGTCACGGTAAACTTCTTTGACGGATCGGTGGATTTTGGAAGCGCTTCCGGAATTCGTTTCGATCTGGAATTAAATATGCCTAATCTGGCATCCAACATGCCTCCGGCGTTAAAGAATATCGGGTTGCTGGTCAGTAATTGCGGATTCTCCCATGGGATTATTACGGGAACCATTCAGAATAAGCAGGTGGCAGATCCTGGAATTGAAATTCCCATTGGAGGCGGTGCCAAATTTTTTGCCAAAAAATTTCGGGGAAGATTATTTGGAGAGAATACTTCCTCTGGGTGGCAGCAGAGATTTGATGTCCTGGTAGAAGGTGCTTTCCAGGTACCGCCGGGGTTATTCCCCTGCTCTTCGCCTACCAATATCAGCACGGCGCTTCATATCGCCTCTACCGGGCAAATTTCCGGGCGAATTGCAAACTTCCTGCCCGGATGCCCTCTGAAGTTTGGACCGGTGAAACTACAAGTCAATTCCTCTTCTCTCACTTTCAATATTAGCGGCGGTAACCAGTCTGCCATTATGGCTATGGCCGCTACACTGAAATTACCACCGCCCACATCCGGAGATTCCATCTCAGTTAGTGGAAATATTACCCTGGACCTGGTAAGCGGACAGTTTATTAACGGGCAAATCGGAATAAATAAGCCCTTCCGCCTGAACCTGCCTATGGATGGGGATTTCCTGAGCTTTACCATCAATCAGGCGGTGCTGAACAAAGATGGGCTTCGCATCTCCGGGTCGAATACACTGAAATTAAGTGGTGGTGCCAGCGTTACAGCCAATTTCAACAATTTCCTCATCGGGCTAAATCCTTTCCAGATTAAATCCGGGAATGTGACGTTCTCTTCTTCTTTTGCCTTCAAGATTACTCTGGATCATGGTCAGTTAAAGTGGCAAGCCACCGGAGCCAATCCTACCATTACGGAGGATTTTGGTATTGCATTGAATCTGCCACCTACCATGGGAATTCAGGACGGGAAATTCTATGCCAATGGAAGTGCGCAGGTGAATTTCCGCTATCAGGGTAAAGATTACACCGGGTTAACGGTACAATTCAAAAACAATTTTAAGATGAATATATGGCCGCCCCGGGTGGTACAGGGTAGGGCAGAATTTATTCGCAATGGAGAACTTCTGGCTTACATCGACAATACTGGATTTGTCCCGGGCAATATTCTGGCGGTCATCCCACTGCCGGATACCATGGGCATGCCCAATCAAAA
>JALWDQ010000175.1:0-15463 GCA_027039625.1 Calditrichia bacterium
ACCTGAAGCTGGCCAACCTGCGCATTTTAGATAAAGTGGAAGAACCTCCCCGGTTTTTTCTGTTTGTCTGGTGGGATGCCTTCAAGTACTTCTTTTCGGTGCATCAGCTTACCCGGGTTATTCCCACTCTGGTGGTACTGCTGGTGATGCTGCTCATTGGCTGGTTGTTTATCCGGAAAGACCGCTTGCGCCGCACAGCTCTCTATCTGGCTGTTTTAATCGGCATGTTGCTCTTGCTGCTGGGATACGTCTATTCCGTGCGCATCGGGGAACTGAAAATCCACAATGAGGCGGTGGTCCTGGCTCCTTCCGTTACTGTGCTAAGTGCACCCAATGAGGATAGCGCCGATGTGTTCGTGCTGCACGAAGGAGTGAAGGTAAAAATTGAAGAAGTGCGCGATAAGTGGGCGGAAATCAGTTTGCCGGATGGAAAAGTGGGCTGGGTTAAACAGGAGGTGCTGGGGATTATTTGATACCGCCTGTGCCGAATTCAAAAATGCTACTCTGGTGTATTTTGGTGTTGCAGGTGTTGGGAAAAATCGAGCAGCACTCCGATCAAGTATTCATTAAAAAATCGTTAAGAGGGAAAATAAAATGGAAATTGTCGGCATCCGTAAAGTAAATTACGGAAAAGTGAAAGCTCTGGTAGATATTAAAACTTCCGAAGGATTTATTATTAAAGGATTTCGGGTTGTAGAGGACGACAACGGATTTTTTGTTGGCATGCCCTCCCAGCGCAGCCGCACCGGAAAGTTTGTAGATATGGTCAAACTGGATTCACCTCAGCTCAAAGAAATGCTGGAAGCCATGGTGCTGGAAGCTTACCGCAAATAACCTTACCACTTTTTAGCAGGACATTGGGGAAATTGCTCACCGAACGGGATTGCAGTTGAAACCGCACCTTCTTTTTATTATTTTAACGGCGATTTTGAATGGGATGTCGTACCCGATCGTTCGGCAGGTGCACCACCTTTGGTCTTGAAGCGGGTGCGGCGAAGTCAGGTTCACACATCACGGAGTGTTCTATGGTGCGTTTAATTTTGATGATTGCCATCAGCTACCTGCTGGGTTCCTTCCCCACCGCGATTGTTACCGGCAAGCTGTTGCGTGGGATTGATGTGCGGGAGCACGGCAGTGGGAATGCCGGAGCAACCAACGTGTTTCGGGTGCTGGGCTGGAAGGCGGGTTTGTTTGTGTTGCTGGTGGACATGGCAAAAGGATTCATCGCAACGGTGCTGGTGTACAAACTGGCAGTGGGAGCGGTTAATATGCAGCCGGTTATTTTGCAAATCATTGCCGGGATGAGCGCGGTATTCGGGCACATCTGGACGGTGTTTGCCGGTTTCAAAGGCGGCAAGGGTGTTGGAACTGGTGCCGGGATGATTGTCGGTCTGGTGCCGCAGGCGGTACTGGCCGGGCTGGTGGTCTTTATCGTGGTGTTCGCCCTCACTCGATACGTCTCCCTGGGTTCCATGACTGCTTCGTTAACCATTCCCATTTACCTCTTTCTGGAAAAATACCTGTTTCACCATCCCGTGGAAACACCGATTCTAATTCTGGGAGTGCTGGTGCCTTTGCTCATTCTTTACACCCATCGCAGTAATATTCAACGTTTATTGCAGGGAACAGAAAACCGCATTGAGTTCAAAAAGAAGTAAAAAACGTTTTTTGTTTTTGTTACGGGGAATTACACTTGTTCTTTTGTCCGGAAAAGGTCGTGTTTCCGAAAAAAGGAACTATTTCACCGGAAAAGACCGGAAAAATTTGAGATTGTGGAAAAATTTTAGTTAATTATGATTTTCAAGTTAATTTAAAAAGTTGAGAGGACAGATGGTAAAACCGGTTCAAACCACGGAAATTCCCGGTGCGCGGTTGATCAATCGCGGAAAGGTGCGCGATATCTACCAGACGGATGAGCATCTGCTGATTGTAACCACCGATCGCATCTCTGCGTTCGATGTGGTAATGAACGAAGCCATTCCCTACAAAGGCATTGTGCTGACCCAGATTTCGAAATTCTGGTTCCAGAAAACGCGGCACATCATTGACAATCATTTCATTACCGACCGGGTAGCGGAATATCCCGAACCATTCAATCGCTATCCGGAACTGCTTAAAGGGCGCTCGATGCTGGTGAAAAAAGCCAATCCCTTTCCGGTGGAGTGCATTGTGCGCGGTTATCTGGCGGGTTCGGGCTGGAAGGAGTACCGGCAACAGGGCACGGTGCACGGCATTTCGCTTCCCGAAGGGTTGCTCAATTCTTCGCAACTGCCGGAGCCGTTATTCACCCCCAGCACCAAAGCGGAAAGCGGCCACGACGAAAATATTACCTTCCGAAAAATGAGCCAACTGGTGGGGGAGGACATCGCTTTGGAGCTTAAAGAAAAGAGTCTGGCACTGTACCAGTACGGGGCGGAGATTGCCCGGCTGAAGGGTATCATCATTGCGGACACCAAATTCGAGTTTGGGATGCTGAACGGGGATATTATTTTGATTGATGAAGTGATGACGCCGGATTCTTCCCGCTTCTGGCCTGCCGAATTGTACGAACCGGGGAAGAGCCAGCCCAGCCTGGATAAGCAGTACTTACGCGATTATCTGGATACGCTGGACTGGGATAAAACGCCTCCGCCGCCACCATTGCCGGAAGAGGTGGTGCAAAACACTTCCCGAAAATATCAGGAAATTTTAAAAATACTCACGGGTCAGAGCGTGGAGGATATTCTGCAGGCCGATTAACCGGAAATATTGGGGGAAATATGAGCATTCGCATTGCCGTAATAGGAGCAGGAAGCTGGGGTACCACGCTGGCCAATGTGCTGGCCGAAAACGGGCACGAAACCCTGCTCTATGTGTACGAAGAAGACCAGTATAAATTGATGCAGAAGGAACGGCGGAACGAGAAGTATTTGCCCGGCGTGCCGCTGGTGGATTCGTTAAAGTTGACGCACGATTTGCAGGAAGCGTTTCGTTTTGCACCCTATCTGGTGATGGCGGTTCCTTCACATGCCATGCGCAGTGTGTTGCAGCAGTGGGAGGGTGAGGACTTCGCCGGGAAATATTTCATCAATGTGGCTAAAGGAATCGAGAACGACACCCTCTTGCGCATGTCCCAGGTCATTCACCAGGTGACGGGGGTACCGGAAGAGCGCATCGCCACCCTTTCCGGTCCCAGCCATGCCGAAGAGGTCAGTCGCCACATTGCCACAGCGGTGGTTTCGGCCAGCAGCAGTCTGGAAACCGCCCGGCTGGTACGGGATTTGTTCCGGGCACCCTATTTCCGGGTGTACTCCAGTACGGACATCATTGGGGTGGAACTGGGCGGTGCGCTGAAGAATGTAATCGCCATTGCCGCGGGAATTGCCGATGGTGCCGGTTTTGGAGACAACACCAAGGCAGCCCTGATGACCCGGGCGCTGGTGGAGATGACCCGGCTGGGTGTGGCCATGGGCGCCCAGTTACACACTTTCTCCGGACTGTCCGGAATGGGCGATTTGATTGTGACCTGCATGAGTCGGCATAGCCGCAACCGCTACGTGGGTGAACAAATTGGGCGCGGCAAAACACTGCAGGAAGTGCTGGACGGCATGGTGATGGTAGCAGAGGGGGTTAAAACCACCCGCTCTGTGCATCAGCTTTTGCAAAAATATCCCGTGGAGATGCCCATCTCCCAGCAGGTGTATCAGGTTCTCTTTCATGAAAAGAATCCTCACGATGCGGTGCGCGATTTAATGCAGCGCGATCCCAAGGAAGAAACACCGTTGTAAAACCTGGAGGGCCATCGGGAAGCATTGCTACCGGAAAAATAGAATCGGATTCGAGTGGTGAAATCACGTACAATTGGGCTGAAGCTATTGCTTCTGGGCTGGCTTCTCCTGGGGCTGTCCACTGCACGGGCGCAGGACAACCGTACCGAGCGCCTTTTTCTGGATGTTCCCCCGGATACCTTTGTAGTGCACGTCGATTCGACTCTGGATTCTCTGAAGCTCCCCCATTCATTCCTCATCTCCGGTAGCGTGCGCATTTATCGCAATCGTTACAAATTATTGCGGGGAATCCACTACCGTTTGTTTCCCCGGGAAGGCATCATTCGCTTCCATCCTCCTCTTGCTTCCGGCGATAGCCTGACCATTTTCTACAAACATATTCCCCTGCCTTTGATTCCTGAATACAGCCATCGCCAGCTGGTGCAAAAGGTGGAAGAAGATACCATCCGCCAGGAGCAAATCCAGCGGGTGCATACCAGCCGGTTCTGGGAGGACATCGATCAGTACAGCAGTAACCTGCAGCGCAGCGGGAGCATTGTGCGCGGTGTGGAAATCGGTTCCAACTCCGATCTCACCCTCAATTCCGGACTGAACCTGCAGCTTTCCGGTTACATTACTCCCCGGGTGCGCCTCATTGCCTCCCTCACCGACCAGACCACTCCCATCCAGCCGGAAGGCAACACCCAGACGCTGCGCGAAATCGACAAAGTGTTCGTGAAAATCATCAGTCCCTACGTGGGTGGTACTCTGGGGGATTTCAATCTGCTGTACGGGAACAGTCAGTTTGGCAACATTAAGCGCAAATTACAGGGAATTACCGCTTACGGGAAATACCGGCAGTATCGGCAGCAGCTTACCTACGCCACCTCTCGAGGTACTTTCCACAGCAACAAATTTATGGGGCAGGAGGGGAATCAGGGGCCCTACCAGTTGCGGGGGAAAAACGGGCAGCGGGAAATTATTGTGCTGGCCGGTACGGAACGGGTGTACGTGAACGGGATCCTTCAGAAACGGGGGGAGAATTTCGATTACATCATCGATTACGGCCTGGCGCAAATTTACTTCACCAATAAGCGTCTGATTACCTCCGAAGATCGCATCGAAGTGGATTTTGAGTACACCGATACTTTTCAGCGCTATGGCAAAAATTTGCTGGGCGCCTCTGCCCAGAAGCAGAATACCGGCAACGGATTGAGTTACGACATCCGGTTTTTTCGGGAATGGGACGATACCAGGAATTTGCTGGAAGATAGTGCACCGCTTACCGAGGAGGAGAAGCGCATTCTGGCGTTGGCCGGGGATAGTGCCCAGGCGGCCAGCACCTCTGGTGCCCGGTACGTGGGAGAGGGGAAAGGGAATTACGTCAAGCGGGACACGCTGATTGGAAACACCACCTACCATTTTTACCATTACGTGGGGAATGGGCAGGGCGACTATTCCGTGACGTTTAAAGGAGTGGGGCCCGGCAACGGAAGCTATGTCAAGAAGCGGCTGGGAGTGTACCGTTTTGTGGGACCGGGGGCAGGGGATTACCTGCCTATCCGTTTAATTCCCCTGGCAGGGGAGAAATATCTGGCAGATGTGGGGATGACGTACAGAATCGGCGCTTTTTTAACCATTCAGGGGGAAGGGGCATTTTCTTACTGGGACAAAAACGTGTTTTCCCCGCTGGATGATGAGGACAATCCCGGTCATGCCTTCAATCTCAATGTGGCATTTAATCATCCTTCACTCCGGGTGCTTGGTCAGAATCTGGGTTTGTTAAGCTGGAAGATTAGTGCCCGGCGGCGGCAGGCCACCTTTTCCCCGCTGGACCGGGAATATCAGCCGGAGTACAATTACAAATGGAATCTGCAGCAAAGCAAACTGACCGGCGACGAGCAAACGCTGGAGTCGCTGCTGCTTTACCAGCCCGGAGCAAAGGTTAAACTTTCGTTAAACGGAGGGTTAATTCGCCGGGGGGAAGCGGTGGACTCCCGCCGCGGGAAAGGGGAGTTGCTTCTGTTGGATTCCACCCTGGTGAATGGGCGCCTCTTCGGTGAAGCAGTACACAGCCTAAATCGGGATTTCCGCAGCGATTGGTACCGGGCAGGCGCACTGCTGGGGCATCGGTTCTCCCGGCTGTATCCCTACCTGGGATTTAAAGCGGAAGACCGGCGGAATACGTTTCCCGGGGACACCCTCACCGGTTTCTTCTTTACCGAAAAAAACGCCGGTTTCCGTCTGGAACCTTTTTTCGGTACTGCCTGGAGGTGGGAAAGCAAAATCCGGGAAGATTATCTTTACAATCCGGTGAAACACCGGGAGCGGCAAAAATTGGCGGTTTCCACCACCCATGAGTTGCAAATGCACATCCTGAAATCCCGCAACTGGCAGGGACGCGTCTCTTTTGTGTACCGCGAGAAAAAATACGATTCGCTGTTTACCCATCTTTCCCCCGAACAGAAAGCGATGTACAAGGTGGATCCTCAGTTTCAGGACACTACCTGGATCGATCGCCGCAGTCAGTTAGCCAACATGGAGATTCAGTACCGGAACCGTTTACGCACGGTGGATAGCCGCTGGAATTACAAGGTTGCCAGCGAACTGCAGGCGCGGCAGGAAAAAGTGTATTTGCGGGTGGGAGAAAATCGCGGTAATTACCGCTGGGACGAGACGCTTCAGGAGTACGTACCAGACCCCCAGGGCGATTACATTCTGGTGGTGGTGCCCACCGGGGATTTTCTCCCGGTGACCAATGTGGAGGCCAGCTGGCAGTTGCGCTACCGTCCTCGTCCCTCTTCGGCAAAATCCCGCGGCTATCGGAAACTGCTGAACGCCATTTCCACATTTACTTTTCTTCGGGTGGACGATAAAAATGCCTCTTCCAACGTCTGGCGCCTGTATTTATTAAATCCCTCCGAAATTCACAATAACAGCAGTACCCTGCAGGGAAGTTTCATTTTTAATCAGGATATCTACCTGTTCGAGCGCAATCCTGCTTACGGATTTACCCTGCGCAGTCGCTTTCGGGATAATCTCGCCAATCAATTTATCGATGCCAATTACAACGAAAGCCGCCGCCTCTGGGATGGCATCGTCATCTGGCGCCAGAAGCTGTGGCGGAATAAACTCTCACAGGAAACCGAGTACAAGTACAGCACCAATTTCCGTGCTGTCTCTGCCCAGCCCAGCCGTAACCATCGCATTTTTGGGCATGTGATTCAGGTGAAATGGAACTACCGCCCGGTGTATGCCTGGCAGTTGCGGCTGGGGATAGAGGGCGGCTGGCAGCGGGACAGAAGTGTCGAAAATCCCATGAAAATACGCTATTACGAGATTAAGCCGGAAATTCAATATTCCATGAAGAGCAAAATGCGCGGTACGGCAAACCTGAATTACCTGCGGGTGCAGGAACTGGAAAATCCTTTTAACCGCCCGATTCCTTACGAAATGGGAAAGGGAAAGAAAAGCGGTGTCTCCTTGCTGTGGAATGTTCGCTTCGAATATTTTGTGAGTACCAACATCTCGGTTACCGCCACCTACACCGGGCGACGGGATGCCGGGATGCTGCGTACCATCCATCTGGGTAAGGCGGAGGTGCGGGCGTTTTTTTAGCGATCAAAGAAGAATTAACACCGGAAGCAGAACAATGGTGAGGTAGGAAAATTGAAAAGATGGGTAGTTAAACCGGAGTAAAGAATGTTTAAAAATTCTGTGAAAAATAACCGGCAGAACGCGAATTCTCTGGTTCACCGGGGACTGAAAATGGAATGTTGCAGGGAGAATTGAAGAGTGCCCCGGCGTTTACTCACATACCTGGGAATTCTCGTTGGTATTTTCGGAATGATGGAACCGGGCGGGGCCATGGTACCGCCGGATTCTCTCGCGAAGCCTTCCACACCTCCGGCGCTGGAAAAGCTGGAAATTGTGCTCCAGCCTCCAATCAAAGAAAAAATCAAACTGGAGGAAAATCGCTACCGGCTGCATCCCATTCAACCGAACCTCCTGAAGCGCCTCCGGAAGGAGATTGAACGGAAGTTGCAGAAGGCGGGTTATTATCTGGGCCGGGTGGATTCTTTTCGGGTTGTGCCTTTGCCGGATACCACCCGTGCCCGCTTAATCCTCTTTGTACATCCGGGACGGAAATTTATTGTTAGCGAGGTGCGGTTGCAGTTCCAGGATAGTTTGAGTACCGAGCTGCAGGAAACCCTGGTGGAGATTTGTCAGCGTTACACCCCCCAACCCATGACTCTGCTGTGGGAAAAAAGTTTGTTTGGGGCGCTCATTTCCGTGCTGGAGAATAACGGCTTTCCGCTGGCGCGGCTGGAAACGGAAAAAATTCAGGCAGATACGGTGCTGGAAGAGGAAGCGCACGTGCGGTTGTTCGTAAATGTATTTGCGGGTTCCCGGGTACACATTGCCGGATTGCGCATCCCGGCGCGTTACCAGGTGGATACCCGGTATCTGGAGCGCATGTTTCATTTTCATCCCCACCAGTTGTACCGGGAAAATCAGGTGCAGCGCTTCCGGCAAATTTTACTGAAACAGGAGTTTGTGGAAACCGCCGAGGAACCGCAATTGATGCGCACCGCCGATAGCCTCTTTTACCTCTACCTTCCCTTTAAATTGGCGCCACCCACCGCCATTGATGGCATTGTGGGGTATGTGCCACCACCCACCAATAAACCGGAAGCGAAGGGATATTTTACCGGAATGTTCCGGGTGGAACTCCGCAACCTGTTTGGCACCGGGCGTCTGGTAAATATCGCCTGGAAGAAGCCGGATCGCTATTCCGAGGAGTTTCATCTGCGCTATCGTGAACCGTTTATTCTGGGATTGCCGTTCCATGCGGGAGTGGAATTGCATCGCATCATTCGCGACACCACCTATATTGAATGGGAATATGCCCTGAATGGGGAAATTCCTTTGCACGAGAATGTGACGGCTATTTTTCGGGTGTTTACCCGGGATGTGTATCCGGACTCCCTGGCCAGTGCCGTGCAGCGGTTACCCCGTACCCACTCTCTCCGTTCCGAGCTGGGATTTCAGTTCGACAACCGGAACGAACCGTTTAATCCCACTCGCGGGATAGTGCTTAACGTAAGTGTGGATTACGGAAAACAGGAAAATCTGGGGCCCGACTATCTGCTCGCCGAGGATAGTCTGTTACGCAAGACCGATGTTACCCGCATGCGGGGAAGGCTGGCACTGTACCGAAAAATCTGGCGGCGGCAGGTGCTGGCACTCAATGTGCAGGCGGGATTTGTGGGGAATACCGGTCAGCAGGTGCAGTTGCCGGAGATGTTCTGGTTTGGCGGCGCAACCAGTGTTCGGGGCTTTCGGGAAAATCAGTTTGTGGCAGAGCGAGTGGGATGGATGAATCTGGAGTACTGGTTTTTACTGGGACCACGTTCGCGTTTTTTCCTTTTCTGGGATTGGGCAACTTACTCCCGGAAATATCCCGAGCGGGTGCACGGGCAGCCCATGGGATTTGGGTTGGGGATTCGCCTTCCGGGACCTCTGGGCATCATGCAGGTGGATTACGGATTAGCCAGCGGAAAGAGCTTCCGGGATGGAATGATTCACTTCCGGCTGTTGAATACATTTTAATTTTTTTCGGAAAGAATATTTTTAAAACCACAGAAACCACGGAAATGAATGATAAATGTAAAATGTAAAATGAAAAATGTGTTTAATGGAAATATTAGACGAATATCTATTGAGGGATTTTCAGGAAAATTAAAACGAGCTCCTTAGATTTGAAAAATAACATCCTCTGGCAGGGTACGAGGCCACGAAGTGGCCGAAAGATATTAGCCCATGGCTTCGAGCCATGGGAAAGAAAGATATTAGCCCATGGCCTTCCAGCCATGGGAATGGGAAATCCCACCCACCTCGTTTTAGTCCCGGAGGGACGGCAGAAGGAATTTTGAATTGTGAATTTTTGTAACCATAGAAAAAATTAAACCACAGAGGACACAGAATTCACAGAATTGAATAAAAATAAAAAAAATAAGAATGAAATTTTTTATAAAGGGAGTACGAAGCACTCACACAAGAATAGCCCAGGGCGAAGCCCTGGGAATAGAGAACATCCCAAAAATTGAGCCCTGAAAGGGCGATACAGGTGGAATTATTAATTTTGAATTAATTTTGGCAACCCCAGAAGATACAGATGATCACCGATATCAGGGAAAACCACAGAGGACACAGAAGACACGGAAAGGAATGCAAAATGCAAAATGCAAAATGTAAAATGTGGGTAATTGAAATATTAGACGAATATCTATTGAGGGATTTTCAAGAAAATTAAAATAAGATCCTTAGATTTGAAAAATAACATCTTTTGGCAGGGTACGAGGCCACGGAGTGGCCGAAAGATATTAGCCCATGGCCTTCCAGCCATGGGAAAGAGAAATCCAATCCAACCTATTTGAGTCCTGAAAGGACGACAGATAGAATTTTGAATTTTTGCAACCACAGAGAACACAGAATACACACAAAATTTTAAAACAGAAGAAAACACGAAGGTCGCTCAAAAACCCGTCCCGAAGAGCACGGGATGATACTTAGCTGCTTTGTGATGTGACATCTGGAAATTGGGATTTGGGATTTGTGATTTGGAATTTATAGTTTGGAATTTTGCTAAATTTTTCCCGCCTCCGTTGTGTTCTTGTGCATGTGCCGGTTTAGTTGAAAAATCCCAAAAAACATTGGGAATATCGTTAGAAATGTTTAAATTATGTTAGCGATAACATAATTCTTGAGGTTAGTTGAAATACCGGGGTTTTTATGAAAGCAATCATTTTCAGCATAATTGTCATATCTTTACTTCTGGTTTGTTGTTTCGATCTGAGCTCCACAACAAAAATCAATGTGGGGGTGATGGTGGTGGAACGGGATGCTCCGGAGATGCAACATCTGCTTAAATGGGGAGAACTCCAGCAGGGCCTGGAACTACATCCCATCACCCTCCAATCCGGATACGCTTACTGGAAAGAAAACGAGGTCATCTGGATTCATTTGACAACAGCTGCAGAACTGAAAAAAGTGGCAGAAAATACCGAGCTTCGCGAACGATTTTTACGGTACTGGAGCGAAGGTGGTAAAATTCTACTCACAGACCTGGCAGCTACACTACCCCATCAATTTGGATTAGAAACCCGAAAACCGGAAATCAAAACGGTTAAAATTAAGGACGATTGGAATTTCGATAAAAAAGGTTTGCAGAGTTTCCGCGGACATCCGGTGTTTCATGGGCTTTTCGGTGGTACTTACATCTTCGATGGCACCGAGGATCAAAAAGTGCAAACGGTAGGCTATTTTGAGAACCGCTTCCCGGTGGAAGGGAAGGTGGTTGCCGTGGAAAAATCGTACATTCGTATCCATGCCCAGAACAAACTGGCCATCGAATATGTTCAGGATCAATCCCGATTGTTGGCCGTGGGAGGATATGTGTATTTTGCCCGCTCCAATCATTTAACCTATCGCCGCGATCGGTTCTTGAATAATTGTTTTCGGTACCTGACCGGTCGATTGGCCGATGGACGCATTACCTACTGGCAAAATTACCGGCATGTACCCCGGGAGTTCGAAATCCGCAGCGCCGCGGCACCGGAATTAAATCCCGTTGCCTTTCTGGCCGATCTACACCCGGAGATGAAGCTCTCTACCGATTATCCTTCACGGGATTATTACGATGTTGCCGGTCGGCGCTGTTTGGTGATGGGCAAAGAAAAAACCGGTATTGATGAGATATGGACGCATCCTTTCCGGGTGCTGCGAGATTATGAGGCAGGATTTGTGCTGGCAGAAAAATTTTACGCATTGGGGGAATTTCCGGCGCGCCTGAAGGTGCTGCCTGAAGCAATCCTCCGAGAATACCAATTGCCTCAGGGTAATTTAAAGGAGCTTGTATTTGCTTCACTGAATAAACCGGGAGCAATTATTCATTATGAATGGGAGGGAAAAGATTCCCTTGTGCTGGTGGTGCGCTTTCGCAGCGATTTACGCTGGATGTGGCCTTATGATGAATATGCTATTGGCGACGTCTGGTATGGTTACGACAGTACTCAGGCAGTACTCCATCTCCACGATTCCGCCGGAGATTTGTATGGTATGATTGGGAGCAATGTGCAACCTGTGCAAACCCTTACCGGAGCCTATGAGTCCATTATCTGGAAAAAGAACCGCTTTGTAGGTAAACCAACCTCTTTAAACCAGGTGTATCACGCTGCACGGTTCATTCTTTCTCCTGAACAACACCCTGTGATGGATATTGTCGTCGTGGGCACCAATCGAGGTCGCCAGAAGGCGGTGGAAAATTATCAGGCTATTTTGAATCATGTTCCAGAAGAATTCCAGAAATATCGAGCTCATATTGATTCTCTGTTGCAACGCGCTGTTATCTTTCACTCACCAGATGCGGAATTTAATCGCTGGTGGAAATGGGCGCTGGTGGGAACCGATCGGTTTCTGGTGCACACTCCGGGAGTGGGTACCGCTCTGGTGGCGGGATATGCCACCACGGCGCGCGGCTGGGATGGCGGGCACAAAATCAACGGACGACCGGGCTACGCCTGGTATTTTGGTCGCGATTCGGAATGGTCTGGTTTTGCCATCGACAATTACGGCGATTTCGAACTGGTTCGCAAACAACTGGAATTCCTTCAGCAATATCAGGATTTAAACGGAAAAATTTTTCACGAAATTTCCACCAGCGGTGTGGTTCATTACGATGCTGCAGATGCCACCCCGCTTTATGTGATTCTGGCAGCACACTATTTGCGCTCCAGCGGCGATCGGGCTTTTCTGGCCAAAAGCTGGCCTCACATTCAAAAGGCCATGGAGTTTCTGTTTTCTACGGATACCGATGGTGATCATTTGATTGAGAATACCAACGTAGGACACGGCTGGGTGGAGGGAGGCAAGTTGTGGGGGGCTCACACCACCTTTTATCTGGCCGCTTTGTGGGCGCAGGCTTTACAGGATGCCGCCTATATTGCTTCGGTGCTGGGGAAACCAATTCCCGAGAACAAATACCAGAATGAATACGACCTGGTGCACCAGATTGTCACCAACCAGTTCTGGAACGATTCCACCCGTTTCTATAATTACGGTAAATTTGCCGATGGCAGCATGAATCCCGAACCCACTTTATTACCTGCCGTGGCCATGTACTACCAGCTTTTGCCGCAGGAGCGAGTAACCACCCTGCTGGAGAGCTGGGCCAGCAACGATTACAGCACCGATTGGGGTGTGCGGATTGTTAGTGCCCGCTCCCCTTTGTTTAATCCCCGGGGCTACCACTATGGCAGTGTATGGCCGCTGTTTACCGGCTGGACGGCTCTGGCAGAGTTTGCTTATGGGAATCCCGTGCAGGGGTTTACCCACATTATGGACAACATGCTTATTAAGAATTACTGGGAAAAAGGGTTTGTGGAGGAGGTGATGAACGGAGCGGTGTACCAACCGGGGGGCGTTTGTCCGCACCAGTGCTGGTCAGAAACCAACATCTTGCATCCGGGAATTCACGGCATGCTGGGCTGGCGACCGAAAGCACTGCAGCAACGGTGTACCATTGCACCGCATTTCCCCGGGGATTGGGATGAGGTTACGGTGCAGCACTTACGCGTTGGGAATTCTTATTTTACCATGAAATTTCGCCGCTGGGGCAACCGGATGGAGTATGGTTTTTCTCTGGAACAGGGAGAGCCGCTTACTATTCAGCTCATTCCCCAGCAAGCTGCGGGAATGCATCTGGTACAGCTTCATGTAAATGAAGAGAAATTCCCCTTGTATCGGTACAATCAGAAGGGATTTTTACCCGTGGAATTGCAGGATAGTGTTCGGGTAACGATTCACACCCGGGGTGGTGTTGAAGTACTTCCCGTGGTACCGAAACCATATCCCGGGGATAGCTCCCGTGGATGGCGTATCCTCTACGCCCGACGGGAAGGCAAAACCTATCGAATCCGGGTAGAAGGAAGACCCGGAGATGCGTTCTCTCTTCGAGTGCGCACTTTTGGGGAAACCATCAAAATGGTACGCGGGGCTCAATTAGGGGGAACAGATTCCCGAAACATTTCCACATTGCAGGTTAAATTTGGAGAGAGTAAAGAAGCGTTTGTGCAAAAAACGATTCGCATCATTTTGCAATAAATCAAAATTCTCCGTCGGCAAAGTCCCTATGTTCATTGTTTTAGAGAATAAATGGTAAGAAATGAAAAGGATAGGGGAACGGATTGGTTCGCAAAGTAACAGCCAGGGAAGTGGCCAGAGCGCTGGGGATTTCTACCATGACGGTTTCCCGGGCGCTGAACAATCGGCCGAATGTTGACGCAAAAACACGGGAGAAGGTGCTGGAAACTGCCCGGAAGATGGGGTACATTCCCAATCACATTGCCAAAAGTCTGGTTTTGCAGAAAACCAACACCATCGGTGTCGTGGTGCCGGAAATTACCCATTCCTTTTTCCCGGAAGTGGTACGAGGAATTGAGGAAGTGAGTTACCAGGCAGGATATCATATTATTCTTTCTCACACGGCAGAAGATGCTGCCAGGGAGATTTCCGCCATCGAAACGTTAATTTCCAAACAGGTGGATGGTTTATTGCTTTCCACCTCGCAGAATGTGGCGGATTACGAAATTTATCGGCAGGTGGTACAGCGTGGGGTGCCACTGGTGTTTTACGATCGCTGTGTGAAGGGAATTGGCGCCAGTTGTGTGAGTCTGGATGATGCTGAATGTGCCCGGAAACTGACCGAGCATCTCCTGCAACACGGTTACCGCCGCATTGCCCATATCGGAGGGCCCCGCAATGTTCTCATCAGTACTACCCGGTTGGAGGGATTTCGTCGAGCACTGGAGGAATGGGGAGTACCGATTGATGAGGATTTAATTGTGGAAGGAGGCTTTCACGAAGCCGATGGATATCGCGCCATGCAGCAGTTATTATCGCTTCCTCCGGAAAAGCGTCCCCGGGCAGTGGTAGCGGTAAACGATCCCGCTGCGTTTGGAGCCATGAAAGCCATCCGGGAAGCCGGTTTACGCATTCCGGAGGATGTGGCTCTGGTGGGATTTTCCGATGATATCCGTGCCAGTTTGATGGAGGCTCCCTTAACCACCATTCGTCAGAATGCTTATGAGATTGGGCGTCAGGCGGCGCGTAAACTAATTGATTTGATTGAGGAGAAATCCAGCGCCGTAGAAGAAATTGTCGTACCGGGTGAACTGATCATTCGCCGCTCCTGCGGTTGCGGAGGCCGATGAGGAATGTAAAATGTAAAATGTAAAATGTAAAAATTAAAAAAACGAAAAATATTTATTTACCGGAACTTTTTTTTTGCAACCACAGAAGAAATTTTCGGGTACCGATCTCAGAGAAAACCACAGAGGACACAGAGAGCACAGAAAACATGAAAAGGAATAGAAAATTTAAAATGTCCGTTCCAGGAGCCTGTATCGGAAAGGATGATTTGCATAAAATGTTAATTGATTTGAACCTGCCAAAATGAATTATTTAACCAGGCATTCTGGAAGATCAGAATAAATTTTTCAGATTGGAAAAATAACACCCTCTGGCAGGGTACGAGGCCACGAAAAATATTTACCACGAATCACATAAAAAAGCATTTACCAGCGAATTTTTGCCCACGAATTAAAAGAATTTGTATTTGCCCACGAATCACACGAATGGACACGAATAAAAAATAA
>JALWDQ010000176.1:0-4897 GCA_027039625.1 Calditrichia bacterium
CACTGAAATAAATGATTGTTTTCTTGGAATACCTAAAGACAATGATTAAAGATTTGAGAAATTATTGGAAAAAGCTTGCACTCAATCTTTTGACTTTTTCAGTTATGGAACAAAAGAAACATTGAGCATTCATATTTGTTTTTGTTTCCAGCTATATTTATTCGTGGTAATTCGTGTAATTCGTGGTTAACCTGAATATTTCTAAAAATACGGAGTGTCCTTTTGAGCAAAATTTCTCTTTTCGCACTTTTCTTTATTTTTCTGTTAAATTTCTCCCCGATCCGACACGCTGGATTGATTTCAAAAGAAGGAGAAAATAAAAATGCAACCATTTAAAAAATGTCCAATCTGTGGAGGAGAGCTGATTGAGAAAGAAGTAGAGAAGTTGTTGCGGGGAGGAAAACACACCGCTATCCTCCGCGTGGAAGCAGAGGTTTGCTTACATTGCGGAGAAAGGTTCTATTCCCAGGATACCATCAAGAAATTCGAACAAATCAGAGCCAAACTCAAAAAAGAAGAATTTTCCGAATTTCAACCAATGGGTAAGTCGTTTGAGGTGCCCATTAAGTAAGAGGAAAGGACGAATAAAATCTATTTTGCCATGATTTATGTTACCATGCATTTTTACTCAAATACGAAAAACTGTATTTCATTGGTTACCATTTTCAAAAAGTAAGGAAATTTTTTAATAAGCCGGAGAGACTACTTTGAAACAATTGATCCCTTTTTTACTTCTCATTATTTCCCTTTTCGGTTGTCACAAAAAAGAATCCACCCAGCCGGAGCCCGAACCGCCGACACCCTCTAATCGCGTGGCCGGTTTTCGAGCTTCCCGAATTTTGAGCAGCTACCCCAATCACCAATTCCCCTCCCGGGAATACTGGCAGATGGTGGCAGACAGCATGGCCGCTAAATTCGATTCCACCGCTCCGGGCGGCATCTGGATCGTCAGCCTGTACCAGGACAACGGCTACACCCGGCTCAACTTCCCGGTTTTTGGACAACCCGACCCTTACATTCAATCCATTAACGACGAACAGAACGATGCCTATCTGGATTACTTCGATCAGCACGGAACACGCATCTGGCTGCAGGTGGAACCCGGCGCCGCCAGCGTGGATACCCTGATTTACCTGGTGCTCTCCCGGTACCAGAACCATCCCTGTGTGGTGGGATTTGGCGTGGATGTGGAATGGTACATGACCCAGCAATATTCGGGCGGAAAGCAGGTCACGGATGAAGAAGCGCAACGCTGGGAAGCGAAAGTAAAAAAGTTCAATCCCGATTACACCCTTTTCCTGAAGCATTACACCGCTTCCCGGATGCCGCCCACCTATCGGGGCGACATCATTTTTGTGGACGATAGCCAGGGATTCAGCGGCTATTCCCGTCCTTTCGATGCCATGGTGAATGCTTTTTACGATTGGGGACAGAGATTTTCGCCCGCCAGGGTAGCGTTTCAGTACGGGTATCCCAACGATCAATCCTGGTGGCAAAATCTCTCCGATCCCCCGGGCGATATCGGCCGTCGATTGATTGAAGTCATTCCCAATTGCTACGGACTGTTCTGGGTAGATTTTACCGTCACCCAGGTGTTCCCGATAAACTAACCACCGGAGTAAGCTCATGAAACGATTCCAGCTATTTCTGCTGTTTCTGGCAATGCTTATCTTGTTTTGTAGTAAACCCTCTCCCCATCCCCGGGTGCTCACGGGACTGGACAATATTCAGGAATACGCCGAGCTGTTTCGGGGAAAGCGGGTGGGCATCATCACCAATCACACCGCAATAAACTCCCGCGGCGAGCACGTCATCGATGTATTCGACAAAATGGAAGGGGTCACCATCACTGCCCTGTTTGGCCCGGAACATGGCATTCGCGGACACGCCGAAGCAGGCGCTAAAGTTCGTTCCGATTACAATCCTACCAAAGGCATCCCCATTTACAGCCTGTACGGCAAAACCCGCAAACCCACTCCCGAGATGCTAAAGGATGTGGATATCCTGGTGTTCGACATCCAGGACATCGGGGTGCGTTACTACACCTACATCTACACCATGGGATTGGCTATGGAAGCCGCTGCCGAGCAGGGCATCCCGTTCGTGGTGCTGGATCGCCCCAATCCTCTGAACGGCGTAGCGGTGGAGGGCAACATTCTGGAACCCGAATTCCGCAGTTTTGTGGGGCTCTATCCCCTGCCGGTACGTCACGGAATGACGGTGGGCGAACTGGCACGCATGATTAACGGCGAGGGATGGCTGGCTAACGGAGTGCATGCAGACCTCACCGTCATTCCCCTGAAGAACTGGAAGCGTTCTCAGTGGTTCGACCAGACCGGGCTAACATTCATTAAAACCTCCCCCAACATGCCGGACCTGGAGACGGCCACGGTGTACCCCGGCATCTGTTTGCTGGAAGGTACCAACGTTTCCGCGGGCCGCGGTACCAACATGCCGTTTAAAATTTTCGGTGCGCCCTGGGTAAACAGTCAGAAACTGGCAAAAGGAATGAATCTGTTGAATCTGCCCGGAGTCACTTTTCGGGATACCACCTTCACGCCCGTTTCCCTCCCCGGTGCAGCCCTGCATCCCAAGTTTCAGGATAAATTGTGCCGGGGTCTGCACATCATCGTAACCGACCGGGACACATTCCGCCCCTTCCTCACCGGGATTTACCTGGTCAACTGCCTTTACCGGCTGCACCCGGATAGTTTCCAGTGGCGCACTTCCCATTTCGACCGCCTCTGCGGCACCGATAAAATCCGGCAGGCTATTATTAATCATCAGGACATCAAAGCATTGCCGCAAAGCTGGCAGGAGGATTTGAAAGCATTTTTAAAGAAAAGGAAAAAGTATTTGTTGTATTAGTCCCACAATTCCCCGGCATCTATTAGATGCCGGGGAATTGTAAAAAAAGGAGGAAAAGCACAATGACCCCAGTTGTTTACCCCAATCTGAAAATTACCAACATTCGCATTTACAAACTGGATATTCCGCGTAAAGATGTGTTCACCATCGCCACCATGAGTCTGGACAAATGCGAGAACGTTCTGGTACAGGTGGAAACCAACGAAGGTATTACCGGCTGGGGAGAAGCCTCCCCCTTCCATGCCATTGTGGGCGAGACCCAGCGCATCGATCTGGCGGCGGCTCTGGACCTGCGCGAGATTCTGCTGAATAAGAATCCCCTGAACATCGCCGCTCTGGTGAACTTAATGGATTACTACCTTCCCAACAATCCCACCATCAAAAGCGCTTTCGACATGGCGCTGTACGATATTGCGGCCAGAGCAGCGGGACTCCCGCTCTACCTGTTTCTGGGCGGCGAAAAGCGTCCCCTGGAAACCGATTTTACTTTGAGCATCGGCAGTGCCGGGGAAGCCAGCGAGAAAGCCCGTCAGGTGCTGGAAATGGGTTACCGCATGATTAAAGTGAAAGTGGGGATTAACGACCGGGAAGATTACCAGCGACTGGAGAACATTCGCAAGGCAGTGGGCGAGGAACCGGTAATCCGCATCGATGCCAATCAGGGCTGGAACCGCATTCAAGCGGTGAACAATTTGAAGCGCTTCAAGCCCTTCGGAATTGAATTTGTGGAGCAGCCCTGCCGTGCCAGCGATCCCCAGGGGCTGAAATACATCAGCGACCATTCCCCCATCCCGGTGATGGCAGACGAATCCATCTTCTCCCCCTTCGATGCTATTAACCTGATACGAGCGGACGCCGTGCCGTACTTCAATGTGAAGCTCTCCAAATCCGGCGGTATTTACAATGCGCTGCGCATTGCCCACATTGCCGAAGCGGGCGGACGGGTGTGCATGGTGGGTTGTATGTCCGAGAGTCCCCTGGGACTCACCGCTGCTGCGCATCTGGCGCTGGCCAGCCCGGTGTTCCAATTCTTCGATCTGGACTCCTTCCTGGAGCATGCCGAAAATCCCATCCTCGGCGGGGTAACCATTGAAAAAGGGATGGTGGAAGTCCCGGACGCCCCCGGCCTGGGTGCGGAACCCGACCCCGCTTACCTGAAAAAGCTGGAGGAAGTACGATAGTGCTGGGTCCGGAAATCACCCCGGTGGAAGAAAACTACTTATTGTTTCAGGGGAAGAGACTGCTCTACTTTGGCGGCACGGATTACCATCGGCTCTCCCGTCACCGGCTCATCCGGGAGGCAGCCGCCCGCGCCGCCGAGCAGTATGGATTAAGTTCCACCGGCTCCCGGGCAACCACCGGCAATCATCCCCTTTATCGGGAACTGGAGGAAACGCTGACCCATTTTTTCGGCACCGAAGCGGCCCTGGTGTGTCCCAGCGGCTATCTGGCCAACACCATTTTGCTGCAAACCATCGCCGGAGAGTTTACCCACCTTTTCGTAGACGAAGGAGCCCACTCCAGTTTAATCGACGCCGCGCGACAAAGCGGGAAGCCCATGGTTTTCTACCGCCACCGTGACGTGGCAGATCTTGCCGCCCAATTGCAGGAACATCGCCATTCTGCATTCCGTCCACTCATCCTCACCGACGGCGTGTTCCCCGCAAAAGGGGAAATGGCACCGCTGCGGGAATATGCCGAACTGGCCCGAAAATATTCCGGCAAAATTCTGATTGACGATGCTCACGGGATGGGCGTGCTGGGGAAAACCGGTCGCGGCAGTGCCGAGGAGGCAAATCTACCCGGGGAGATATATTACCAAACCGGCACTCTGAGCAAAGCGTTTGGTACGTTTGGGGGAATTATCGCTGGCAGCTTGGAGCTGATTCAGCGAATCCAGAGCGATAGTGCTGCGTTCATTGGGAGCACCGGACTTCCCCTTCCCATAGCAGCGGCAGCAACTGCGGCAGTGCGCTATTTAACGGAACATCCGGAATTAGTTCACCAGCTCCGCCACAAAACCCTTTAC
>JALWDQ010000177.1:0-4878 GCA_027039625.1 Calditrichia bacterium
CCTTTATTTTATGTCCCTATGCCCTATGCTTTCTATGGTTTGTACCGAAAAATTAAACCTGTTTGATGAATAATTTGAGCGCCTCAGAACCGGAGAATACCGCAATGGTCACAGCCGTTGCTGCAATAAGAACTCCGAAAATGTTGGCAATCATAAATTTCCGAAAGGACATTCCCAGCAGATAGGCACCCAGCGCACCGGAATACACCCCACTGCCGGGTAGGGGAATCCCAATGAAAATGATCAGAAAATACTCCCCGTATTTTTCCACTCCCGCATGAATTTTTTTCTGGGTGCGCGCTACTACTTTTTCCCAGAAGCGGTTAACAAAGGGAACCTTCAGCGCCAGTTTGAAAATCCAATCCACCAGGTAAAAATACATAATTCCCACCAGAATGTTGGACACAACGCAGATGACCACCACCCAATACCAGGGGAAATGAGCGGTGATGATACCGTAAGGAATGCTGGCACGTAATTCCAGAAACGGTAAAAAAGTAATCCCGATTAATTTCAACAGTTCAATCATAAACGATTCCCCTGTTTACGTGAGATGAGAGGAACAAAATGCGCTTCCCCTATTTCTTTTTTTACCAATTGATCCCCCTGGCGAATCAGTTTAATTAATTTTTGATGCTCCCGATTGCCTTCGGGCATAACCAGGATGCCACCTTCGTCAAGTTGCTGGAGCAACGCCGGTGCTACCTCGCTGGCATAGGCGGTAAGTAGAATGCGCTGGTAAGGAGCATATTGCTGCCAGCCAAATGTACCATCTCCCACCCGGATAGCGATGTGATGATATCCCAATTGAGCCAGGATGGTGCGGGCGCGCTCGGCCAGCGCCGGAATTCGCTCGATGCTAAACACCCGGCAGCCCATTTCGGCCAGCACGGCGGCCTGGTACCCGGTACCGGTACCAATTTCCAGAATCTTTTCGCCTCCTTTCAGCTCCAGCGCTTCGGTCATGCGAGCAACGGTGGTGGGATGAGAGATGGTTTGCCCGAAACCGATGGGCAAACTACCGGAGGTGTAAGCTTGATGTGCCAGTGCCGGTTCCACAAACAAATGTCGTGGAACCTCGCTCATGGCACGAATGACTTCCGGGTCAGCAATCCCCTCTTTAATTAGAAATTCCGATACCATTTTCCGTCGCTGTGCCGAGTACCTTCTCATCGTTGGTGCAGTTTCTCCCAGATCAATTGCGTTATTAAAAAGATGAAATTTAAAGTGTCCTGCACATTTTTAATAGAACTTTTTTCATTATTGTAGATGGTGGGAATGGGAACAAACCCAATGCGAAACCGTTGCCAGCCAGCGCGTATCAGGAGTTCGCTTTCCAGATGAAAGCGGTTCTCTTTTAGAGAAATTGTTTCCAGCACCTCCCGCTGAATGAGTCGAAATCCGCACTGGCTGTCCCGTACGAACTGGCCGGTAAGCAGGGAGATGATGAGGGAGGTGAGACTGTTGGACACGATGCGGTGCGGCGGCATCACCCGGGGGGAACGAGAACGGTAACCCACGATGATGTCCTCCCCGTAACGTCCAAAGCGGGAAAGAAACTCGGGGATTTTTTCCGGAGGATGTTGTAAATCTGCATCCAGGGTCAAAATGAGCTGAATGTGGGGATTTTCCAGAAGTCGGGTGAAGCCCAGTTTTAGTGCCGCTCCTTTCCCCTGATTTATTTCCTGACGGAGGAGTTGCACCGGCAGATTGGGCGGAAACACCAGCGCAATAGGCGGTCGGGAGCCATCGTCCACCACCAGAACCTGCTCCAGATTGGGCAGCGAGAGCTGGTTTATGCGCGCCAACAATTCGTGCAATGTGTGCAGTTCCGGATTGTAGGCGGGAATGATAATGCCCATTCCCGGAGCATCGGTTTTTACGCTGCCCATGGACTGGCTCCAACTGTTTGAATGCTCTGGTCTTTTTCGAACTAAACCCGATACATGGATTTACCAAGCCTTAATCAGGTGCATTAAAAGTTTTTTCTGATATCTCCTGTGGAAATTTTAGGCATCCGGTTGTGTTAAAAGTTTATTTCCGATTCTGGTAGCATCACCGGATTTAAGAAGGGATATTAAAACAAAAGGGGAACTTTTGAGTTCCCCTTTCGCTGTCGGAGCGACTGGATTTGAACCAGCGACCCCTACCACCCCAAGGTAGTGCGCTATCCAGGCTGCGCCACGCTCCGAACACGGCAAAAATTTAATAAACCGGTTTCTTTTTGTCAACACTCTTTTCACAATACGCCGAAGAAAAATATTCGGTTCCCGCCGCAGGTTAATCCGTTTCGTTCAGGAGCTGGCGGATTTCTTCCACTTCCATCTTTATTTCCGCCAACAGCGATTTGTAATAAGCGGGACTTTCCGTATCCTGAGCAACCCGGTATTGTTTCAGTTTTTCCCGGGCTTCTTCCTCACTTAGTTTGTGCACGAAAATTAAATCACGAATGTAAAAAATAAGCTTCACCTCCTGTGCCGGGTAACTCCGATTCCCGGCGCGGTTACGAACCGGTTTAATTTGCGGGAATACCTTCTCCCAGCGTTTGATGACCGATGGGGAGAGTCCCGTCATCCGGCACACTTCGCGTAAGGGGTAAAGCAGCTTCTTTCGCGGTTTTTCGATGCGCATGGAAAATCCTTTTATTCTCGCCGTGTTAAAATTCCCGGCAGCAAATGCCTCCGGTTAGCTTCCTTTCACTAAAACGGGATTTCAATGGTACGGAAAAAAGCAAATTTTCGAAAAATCGTATTTCCTCTATGAAAATGAGGAAAATCGTGAATAAATGCAACCTAAAATATCATTGATGTGATGAAAAAATGGTTTCTTAATTTTAACGGTTGTTCGGCTCCCGTGAAATCGTTTTAAAATTGGTTGCTTTTATTTCACGTTGTTTTTGAAAAGCCCTTCTACAAATTGTGCGGCATCGAATGGTTGTAAGTCATCCATCTGTTCGCCTACACCGATGTAGCGCACAGGAAGTTTCAGGGTGTGGGAGATGCCGATAATGGCACCCCCTTTGGCAGTACCGTCCAGTTTGGTAAGCACAATGCCGTTTACATCTACCGCTTCAATGAATTGTTTTGCCTGGGAGATGGCATTTTGCCCGATGGTGGCATCCAGCACCAGCAGGGTTTCGTGTGGTGCTTCGGGAAGAACTTTCCGGATAACCCGGCGAATTTTGCGGAGTTCTTCCATCAGATTCACTTTGGTGTGAAGTCGTCCCGCAGTGTCGATAATGGCCACATCCTTACCTCGTGCTTTAGCTGCCTGCATGGCATCGTACACCACGGCTGCGGGATCGGCGCCACTCTGGTGTTTGATGATATCAACACTCAGCCGCTGCGCCCAGATTTCCAGTTGTTCGATGGCCGCCGCCCGGAAGGTATCTGCCGCTACCAGAAGCACATCTTTCCCCTCGTTCTGGTACCGGCGGGCAATTTTGGCGATGGAGGTGGTTTTGCCGGTACCGTTTACCCCCACCACCAGAATGACGTACGGTTTCGGCAAGGGATTGGGCGGGGGAGGGGCCGGAACGAACATCTCGGTAATGACTTCTTTAAGGAGCTGGTACAGTTCCTCGCTGGTTTTGGCATTCTTGCGGCGAATTCGCATCTGGAGTCGCTCGATAATTTCCCGGGTGGTTTCTACACCCACATCTCCGGAAATGAGCAAATCTTCAATTTCTTCCAGCAATTCATCATCAATTTTGCGGTAGGCAAAAATCACATCCTGAATCTGTCCGAATACCTGCTCCCGGGTACGGCTTAACCCTTTTTTAACCTTTTCTAGAAATCCCATAATTTATGTCATCTCCTTTTTTCGGTTGAAAATGTGTTTGGGGAGAAATATAACAATTTCCCCGATTTCAGAAAATCGCTTTGTGAAAGAGTGGCGATGTGAGATTAATTCATTTAGTTGTGTTCGGCAGATACTTAACAAAACTTTTAAACGCAGAGGCCACAGAGAAGAAGCGAAGTAAAAAACCAACATTTTACATTTCTTTTTTAACTGCAAAGTACGCAGAGGAAGCGCCAAGGATGCAAAGAAATTCCAAATCCGAAATAAGATATCTCAAATTATAATTATTTAAAAAAACAAATAATTGAGCTGTTTTTTATAATCTAATCATATTATTATTTTTTATTCGTGTCCATTCGTGTGATTCGTGGTTCTAATAATTTCAGTATTGTTTCGCCCCTATGGGGCTCAAATTTTGTGTGTGCTCTATTCCCAGGGCTTCGCCCTGGGCTCTTCATGTGTGAGTGCTTCGCACTCCTGAGGAATTCCCATTCCCATGGCTGAAGGAGGCTGTGTAAAAATAAAACTCAAAAGAATATTTAATCATAATTGCGCATATTGTAGCTCATGATGTTTATTTAAAACTGGACCAATAAAGAGTATGTTGTTCAATCTTTACTTATTACTGAATTTAGTTTTCCTTTATAGTCATAAGATCCAAATATTAAGATAACAGTAAAGGAATACTTCTTTTCGATGGTATTTCCTGGTCTATAAAATACGAGGTAATTCTTTAAATCATCATGATTTACAGTGTTTTTTTATAGCCACGAGCTTCTGCGCAGCATCCTGCCCGATGTCCGAAGGATCCCGTGGACGGGCTCTGTGAGTGGAAGCTCGTGGAACACTGAATTTTCCTTTCTAAAATTAGGCTTTAGCCTAAAATTGGGCTAAAGCCCAATTTATAGTGTTTTTCTTAATTTCCCCGAGCTAAAAGAGGCTGTGTAAAAATGAAAACCAGAAGAATAATTAATCAAAAACATGCATATTGCAATTTACCATATTTATGTAAAACTGTGGCAGTAAAGGACACAGAATTATTTTTATTTCTTACTGAATTTAGTGTTTTTCTACGGA
>JALWDQ010000178.1:0-4875 GCA_027039625.1 Calditrichia bacterium
TTAATTCAAAATTCTTAATTCTCCCGGCACGGGAATATACCCGCACCGGGGGAGTCTTATCTGGGAGAACGTATGTCATCTAATTTAATCTTTGGGTATAGTGAACGCCACAAAGATGTTTGCATCACCGCGCTGGATGTAGAAGAGCACCGTATCGCCCGGTTTCAGTTTATCCACAATTTTAGCGTAATCGTCCACATTCTTCACCTCTTTCCGATTTACCTTCAGAATCACATCACCCGGTCGCAAGCCGGATTGTGCAGCAACACTGCCACGTTTTACGCTGGTAATCACCACACCATTCTTTTTCACTTTCAGATCGTAGCGCTGTACCAGTTCGGGAGTAATATTAGAGACCTCCAGGCCAATTTTTTCGCTGGCTTTACTTTTAGCCAGGACCTCTTCCTCGCTTTCCGGGAACTGTCCCAGTTTCACCTTAATCTCTTTTTCTTTGCCATCTCGCAGCACAGTTAGTGTCACTTCTGCATCCGGTCCCGCAGCTGCAACCCAGGTACTCAATTCCACCGTATTCTTTACTTTCTTTCCGTTAAATTTGATAATGACATCTTCCACCTTCAATCCGGCTTTCTCGGCGGGACTATCTTTTTGCACACCGGAAACTACCACACCCATCGGTTTTTCCATTCCCAGCGCTTCGGCCAGTTTCTTATCCACATTCTGGATGTACACACCCAGCCAGCCGCGCACCACATGGCCTTTGGTCAAAATATCGTTCATCACTTTTTTAGCCAGATTAGAGGGAATTGCAAAGCCAATTCCCATAAAACCTCCGGTCCGGGTGGCAATGGCACTATTGATTCCGATGAGTTCTCCCTTGAGGTTCACCAGTGCACCTCCGGAATTCCCGGGATTAATAGCGGCATCGGTCTGTATGTAATCCTCATACATACTTAATCCCACACCGCTGCGCCCTTTAGCACTGATGATGCCTGCCGTTACGGTGTGCGCCAGTTCCGGAGACAGAGGAGAACCAATCGCCAGAACCCACTCCCCCACCCGGGCTTTATCCGAATCGCCAAACTTTAAGGCTTTCAAACCTTTAGCTTTAATTTTAATCACTGCCAGATCGGTGCGTTTATCCGTTCCCTTCACTTCTGCTTCGTACTCGCTGCCATCCATCAAACGCACTTTGATGTTGTCCGCCCCTTTGACCACATGATTGTTGGTGAGAATGATTCCATCTTCGGAAACAATCACCCCGGAACCCAATCCCATCTGTTTCAAATCACCTTCCGGTTGAGGGGGCATTTCAAAAAAACGTTTGAAAAAATCGTCCCCGAAGAATTCTTCGAATGGGAATGGCTGGATATTTTGTTTCCCGCGCTTGATAATGGTTTCGGTAAAAATTGTTACTACTGATGGATTTACCTGCTCTGCTACATCGGCAAACGCGGTACTCAAAGCATTTAACGCTTCCTTACCAGAGATATTTGGAGGGAGTTCCGGAGGTTCTGCTTCATTGTTGGATGCTTCGTCCGAGGCTGTTTGTACCGCAGTCGCCTCCGGTGATGCCTCAGAATGATTGGTCCAGTTCATTCCGGCCGAAAGCAGCAACCCAATCATAATCCCCAATCCAATCAGAATAAGTCCATAGCGAAACATCTCGCGCTTTTCCATAGTCGCTTCTCCTTTCTATTTAAAATTACGATTTTTATTACTTTATTATTCACAAATTGTTTCCCATTGTTGAAAATAATTATTCTATCTCCAGTATTTTCAACTTATTAAATGAAAAAGGCGGGAAGAAATCCCGCCTTTTATTATGATTAAGCCTCCACTTCTTCCGAAGGCACTTCTTCAATGGCCAGGAACTGAATTTCCCGTCCGTCGAAATCCACTTGGATAGTCTGTCCTTTGTGGAATTTTCCGGCCAGAATTTCGTAAGCCAGTTTATCCAGCACTTCGCGCTGAATGACCCGTTTCAGAGGCCGAGCACCAAAAGCCGGATCGTAACCCTGCTCTGCCAGATAATCCTTGGCCGCTTCGGTGAGGGTAATATCCAGACCCTGTTCTTTGAGTTGCTGGCGCACCCGATCAATTTGCAAGTCCACAATCTGTTTAATGTGTTCACGGGTCAGGCTGTGGAAGACGATAATTTCATCCACCCTGTTCAGAAATTCCGGTTTTAAGGACTGACGTAACAGCGCCATGGTCTCTTCTCGAATTTCGCGGAAAATCTCTTCTCGATTATGTTCATCGATGCGTTGAGATTTTTCCAGAATCAAATGCGCTCCCAGGTTAGAGGTCATGATAATGATGGTATTTTTAAAATTCACCACATGCCCCTTGTTATCCGTCAGGCGACCATCGTCCAGCACCTGCAACAGGATGTTGAACACCTCCGGGTGTGCTTTTTCAATTTCGTCCAGCAGCACCACAGAATACGGCTTGCGCCGCACCGCTTCGGTTAGCTGGCCACCTTCTTCGTAGCCCACGTAACCGGGAGGCGCACCGATTAACCGCGATACCGAGTGCCGCTCCATGTACTCGGACATATCGATGCGAATCATGGCGTTTTCGTCATCGAACAGGAACTCTGCCAGCGCGCGTGCTAGCTCGGTTTTTCCCACACCGGTGGGCCCCAGGAAGATGAACGACCCGATAGGTCGATTTTTATCTGCCAATCCTGCCCGCGAGCGGCGGATGGCATTTGCCACGGCTCGAATGGCTTCCTCCTGCCCCACTACCCGCTGGGCAAGTCGCTCTTCAATTTTCAGAAGTTTTTCCCGCTCGCTCTCCAGCATCCGCGACACCGGAATCCCCGTCCAACGGCTGACAATTTCCGCAATGTCTTCTTCATCCACCTCTTCCTTCAGCATCTTGCGGTCCTTCTGAATCTCCTGCAACTTTTTGGTGGCTTCCTGTAATTCCCGCTCCAACTGGGGAATTTGGCCATATTTAATTTCTGCTACACGATTCAAATCGCCGGTGCGCTCGGCCTTCTCCATCTCAATCCGCAACTGGTCAATCTGCGTCTTGATATCGCGAATCTTTTGAATCATCTCTTTTTCCAGCTTCCAGTGAGCAAACAACTTATTACGCTCCTCCTGCAAGTTGGCCAGTTCTTCCTGAATATGTTTCAACCGCTCTCTGGCAGCTTCATCTTTTTCTTTCTTCAATGCCACCATTTCAATTTCCAGTTGCTTAATGCGGCGCTCGATTTCATCCAGTTCTTCGGGCATGGAATTAATCTCGATGCGCAAACGCGCTGCCGCTTCATCGATCAGGTCGATGGCTTTATCCGGCAGGAAACGATCGGTAATATAGCGATGGGAGAGCGTGGCAGCCGCCACAATAGCCGCATCGGTAATTTTCACTCCGTGATGCACTTCGTATTTTTCTTTAAGCCCACGCAGGATGGAGATGGTATCTTCCACACTGGGTTCTTCCACCAGAATAGGCTGGAACCGCCGCTCCAGCGCTGCATCTTTCTCGATGTATTTTCGATACTCATCCACGGTAGTGGCACCGATGCAGCGCAATTCTCCCCGCGCCAGCGCCGGTTTCAGCATGTTAGAGGCATCGATAGCTCCTTCGGCAGCACCGGCACCCACCAGGGTGTGCAACTCGTCGATGAACAGAATAATCTTACCTTCCGACTCCTGGATTTCCTTCAACACCGCTTTTAACCGCTCTTCGAATTCACCCCGGAATTTGGCACCGGCAATTAAAGCTCCCATATCCAGGGCTACAATCCGTTTGTCTTTCAGATTGTCCGGTACATCGCCACGCACAATGCGCTGGGCGATACCTTCCACAATGGCCGTTTTACCTACACCCGGGTCTCCTACCAGCACAGGATTGTTTTTGGTACGGCGCGAAAGCACCTGCAACACCCGGCGGATTTCTTCATCTCGTCCAATCACCGGATCCAGCTTCCCCTGGCGCGCCAGATCGGTTAAATCCCGCGCATAGCGCTGCAACGCCATATATTTACCTTCGGGATTCTGATCGGTGACTCGCTGACTACCCCGAACTTCCTGCAGAGCTTTCAGAATGGCATCGCGGGTAACTCCCAGAGAAGTCAAAATCCGGTATGCTTCCGTGCCTTTCTGATCGGCCATAGCCAGAAGCAAATGCTCGGTGGATACATATTCATCTTTCAGATTCTTTGCTTCCTTCATGGCCTGATTAATCAGCACATTCAGGTTGTTGGAAGCATACACCTGTCCCGGCGCACCATATACTTTGGGGAACTTCTCGATGGCCAGGTTCAATTGACGTTTGACATCCTCCGGATTCACCCCCAACTTTTTCAGAATAGGGGGAATAATTCCTTCCGTATCGCTCACCATAATGTAAAGCACATGCTCCGGTTCAATCTGCTGTTGCCCTTTATCCATGACCAACTGCTGAGCATTGGCCAGAGCTTCCTGCGCTTTTATGGTAAATTTGTCAAGGTTCATAATTTCACCTCCTTTTTTTCGTGTTGATGTTCACTCATTAAATAGCATCTTTTGTGCCAGCTTCCACCTATAACTCCATAACTATTTGTTATTTTATGATTTATGAATATTTTCAAAAAAATAGAAATCTTTCTCGCATCTCTCCGGTATCGCACAATGGCAGAATATTCTGCCACATAGGCAGAGGGGGGAAAATACCAATCAGAAGAAAAGGAAAGGAGCAAATTAATAGTTTTGAACTGATTTTTGCCCGCGAATCACACGAATGAACACGAATAAAGATTTTGATATAATGGAATCTGTTATTTTATTTTTCGCTGCGTCCGCTGCGCTCGCTGCGGTTTTTTTAATCTGGAATTGCGAGAGTCGATCTTCAGTTGCTCACTAAAAGCAATCCATTCATTGTCTTAGAGATTCTTCGCTCCGCTGGCGCTCCGCTCAGAATGAC
>JALWDQ010000179.1:0-1577 GCA_027039625.1 Calditrichia bacterium
TCGGTGAGCCATTCTCCCCAGGCTTTTAGCTCATTGAAAACACTGCTGTTAGCAAAACAAATGTCGTTCCCGAAATAAGGATAATGGTACGTTTCGGCAATATCATGGTGTCCGCTGGTAGTGGGATGGTAATAGCTGTAATTTTTGGGGAATTTGCCACTGGCAGGTTGAATGCGGGTGTAGCTGTAAATTTTGAGCTGGGAACTTACGTCGTAATCGTCACCGGCCTGATTGATGTCCGGATCGTACCACAATTGATTAATGATAAAATCCCGAGTACCGCTGTAATCTGTGGACCACAGTTTGAACTCCAGCCAGCCTCCTGTGTGGTCCAGATAGTATTCATCGATTTTACCATCGGTTTCGTTGGGATTGATTTCCCCTTCCATGATTCTGCCGGGAAGGTCGATCCGGAAAGCGTCGAAGGGGCCGCTGTCCCCATCGCCGATTTGCCATTCGTACCAGTGCGCTTGTCCGTTAGCGTTTTGCCCGCTGGAATTGCTAAACCAGGGACGCAGAGCGTAGTAGCCTTCGTTATCCACATAACTGGTCTGGGAGTGGTCGTATTTATTCCCTTTGATTTGCACATAGTAACGACCGGCGGGAGCATTTTCGTACACGTAGGCGTACCGATCGTAAGGATACACCGGGTACCAGCTTTTGTTTTTGATGTAGTCTTCCACATCGGGATTAACTTCCAGGTCGCCGCCGTACACATGGTTGAGCACCACATCGCAGATTACCTCCATCCCCAGATTGTGATAAGCCGCAATGGCGGAGAGCAGTTCCGTTTTGCTTCCGAAGCGTGTTTCCACTGTGCCATTCTGGTTATAGTTTCCCACATCATAATGGTCGAAAATGCCGTAACCCATATCGTATCCGCCACCGGCACCTTTAAATGGTGAAGGGAACCAGATCATATCCACCTCTGCCTGGTGCAATATAGAGGCTTTACTTTGCAGGGTATCCCACCACACGCCGCCGGCAGGTACATCCCAGTAAAATCCCTGAAACAAAACGGGATCCTGGGCAAAAACCGGGAAGAAGAGGCTTAAAAACAGGAGAAATGCAGAAACCGGTAATTTTATTTTAATATTCATGACGATGACACACTTTTATTGATATTACGAATGCGAAGTTAATTTCACTATGTTCAGTAAGATTCCGGTTTTTCGGGATTGAGGAAAAATCCTTTTGTTGTCCATTCACACAATCCGCATTTCTGGAGCAGGCAACGAACCTGTTGCTTTCCAAAAATTTAGAGAGCCAGCGGGCGAAATGCAAAAACATTCTGAAGCCCGGTTATTAGAAAAAATTTTTAGTCCGAAAAGCAAAGGGGATTTTAAGATGCACTCCGTTTTTGCTTTACCTGCTGTTTCCCGGAAAACAAAATAATGCCTCTATTTTCTGAAAAAATAGGGGGTTATTGCAAAACAGTGGTTGACAATTGTGAATTTATTCCGTATAATTGGGGAGTTTGAATGTACCTGGTTGACCTTTTGTGATTGGAGGAGGCCTATGAGCTGGTATCTGTATTTAATTCTGGCATACCTGCTGGTTTTAATGGGGTTCAATTT
>JALWDQ010000180.1:0-1577 GCA_027039625.1 Calditrichia bacterium
CCCAGATGCTCCACCCAATCCAGATGAATGCGGACGTTACGGAACATCCATAATTCCCGCTGCTTCCGGACCACAGCCAGCACTCCCAATGCCTGCTGGAACAGGGTGAGGGCAGCATCCGGCTGGTGTAAGGCAAGAAGGTGATACTGGCTATCCCGCGGTTTTTCCTGATCTTCCCGTCGGTAATAAATAAGTTCGGATTTGCCGTTGTCGTAACGGCGTAATTTGAGCCGCCCCCGGGGCACCCGGAAGTAAACATCTTCCTGCCGGTGCTTCCACCGGTATTGAATGCGGGAATCTCCCGATAAATAACGGCGTACCTCATTCAGGGAGTTCAATTGATATTTAATTTCGATATTGACCATTGCTTTTTGAGGGTAAAGTAACACCGAAGCGCCGGGAGGGGCAACCAGAAATGCGCATTTCAAGCAATGAAAAACAGGCCGAAGAACACCTGATTCTTCGGCATGCAGGGGGGATTGACCAGAAAGAACGAAACTATCGAGACAAAATCAATTGTCGCACAATTTTGTGGGATTTCGTGGCAACCTGACACAGGTAGATACCGGATGCACAGGTTCTACCAGCATCATCCACGCCATTCCAGCGCAGGGTGTGAATTCCCGCTCGGAAATACTGCTGGGTTAAATGGCGCACCACTTGCCCCCGCACATTAAAAATTTTAACCTGAACCTTGCTGGCTGTGGGTAAAGAGAAACGGATGAGGGTAGTATTGTTAAAGGGATTGGGATGATTGGGAAATAGCTCAAACCGTAAGGGAGTAGAGGGGTAAGCTCCCTGCCGAATTCCGGTGGTCATGATGTGCACCATGGTGGAATCCCATTTACGGGATGGTTTTTTGAATCCGGCATTCACACGGTAATCTCCATCTCCCGGAGCGGTTAGCACAAACGGATTAGTGTTCGTTTGCTCGATCACATCCACCACCTGACCGCTGGCATCCACCAGTTCCCCGGCCACCGGCTTGCCAGACTGTACCCCGCTTACCAGCACAGAAATTTGCCCGTTATTTAACGGTGTTGCCTGGACAATGCCATCCTCCAGGGTATGGCAGCCGCTGCCACTGCATCCTGGCGTAGTGCCGTTAAATGAGGGGTGGGGCAAAAACGATGAGGCAATAAAAAAGACCAGAATTGCCGATATGGCCAGTATTCTATGCATGATGGGCTCCTTTCTTTTTTTGTTCGCAAAGGTACAACTCTTATGCCATAGAATAACGTGTTGTATGTGTGTATTATATAATTACATATTCAAGCAAATCTTTGATTAATTTTGTACAGATATTGCAACTCCATACATGCTAATTCGTTCTATTTTTCAAGCGGAGATTTGATTTAAGAAAAAAATTAGATGAGGATGTAATCTTATTGTACATTTCTTTATCTCCAATGTATCTTGATTTAAGGTGGAGAATCCATTAAATTCGTCTGTATTTATTGAGGTTCGGGGCGTAGCGCAGCCTGGTTAGCGCACCTGCCTTGGGAGCAGGGGGTCGCTGGTTCAAATCCAGTCGCCCCGACAGAGTGATGTCGCTCCCTTAGCTCAGCGGATAGAGC
>JALWDQ010000181.1:0-4861 GCA_027039625.1 Calditrichia bacterium
GCGTTACGGCACATTATCCCCGTTATTCTGTGGCCGAAGGAAAATTGCTGGATGCGCAGGGGAAACCGCTGGCGCGGGCTACGGGTAAATTTTTCGATATCCCCTTACCAGAAGCCCTGAAAATTAAGAAATATCTGCATTTCCATCCGGAAGATATCGATGTACTGAAGGGCACGGAATAATCCGCTTTATTTCGCGAGGTAGAGATGCGCAAAGACGACAGGAACCCGATTTCCCATCACTCCGCCGCTGCCAGAGGGAAGTTCCTGGTAGCTACCCTGCTGGGGATGTTCTTCTTTATGTTTCCGGTAACTTTCCACGGCAAGCTCACCGTTCCGTTTGATGTGGTTATCACCCTTTTGCGCCAGGCTTTTCCCCGGGCGGTGGAGGTGTACACGTTTCTGATAATTCTGGCGGGCGGGGTGATGACGCTTCTGGTGCATCTGGAGAAACTCCCGCGCTACGCGGAGGATTTTCGCACCTCTAAAACCATTTTCTTCTTTCGTTTATTGGGACTGTTGTTAGCGGTGCTGTTTTTACTCCGGCTCATGCCAGCAGCTTTTTATTCCGCCCATATTCCCCAGCTCATCTGGAAAATTTTAGCCGTCTCCGTAGCGCTGATTATACCCATTGGTGCCATTTTCGTGCAGTTATTTGTGGTGTACGGGGGAATGGAATTCCTGGGGACGCTGGCCGAGCCCTTCATGCGCCCTCTGTTTCGGTTGCCGGGACGTGCCGCGCTGGATGCTCTAACCAGTTGGGTCGGCTCTTACAGCGTGGGACTTTACCTCACCCGCACGGTGATGCTCCGCGGTGGGTACACTCGCCGACAGGCGTTTACCATTGCCACCTGTTTTAGCACCGTATCCATCGGTTTTGTGGGAGTGGTGTGTTCCACTCTGAATATTTTACATCTCTTTCCGCTGGTGGTCATTTTTTATTTTCTTTCGGTGGTTGGTCTCACCGTTGTGCTGGTGCGCATTCCGCCCATTAGCCGTGTGCCGGACGATTACCTCACCACACCGCAGATGAATGAGCGGGAAGCGATGTCAGGAAGCATCTGGCGGCGATCCTGGAACAATGCGGTGGAGCGGGCGGCGCTTGCTCCCCCTTTTACCCGTGCTCTGCCGGGAGCAGTAGGGGACGGGTTGCGACTGGCTGCTTCCATCATCGGAACCATCCTTTCCATTGGCACCCTCTCCCTGATGCTGGCAAAATTTACCCCGGTGTTTCAGTATCTGGGGCTTCCTCTGGTGCCCATCATTAAACTGCTGGGGTTGCCCTCACCGGAGGTGGTGACACCGGCGGTACTGGTGGAAATTACCGAAATGTACATTCCCGCTCTGCTGGTTACCCATGCCCCGGAAGTGGTGCGTTTCTTTATTGCCGTTTTGTCCGTCTCCCAGCTCATTTTCTTTTCCAGCCTGGGCCCCATGATTCTGGATATGTTCCGCGACATCCCGGTGCGCTTCGGTCAACTGGTGGCGCTTTTCTTCCTCCGCACGGCAATACTGCTTCCCTTTCTGGCTGTGATAGCACGGGCGCTGCAAGCGCTGGGAATCATCGCACCCTGATTCTGCATATTCCCCGAAAGCGGTAGCAGCCCGCCTTCCCATGTGTTATATTATACCCCATATTCAGTAAAATAGAGGATAGAATGAACTGGATAGAAATGTTTGGCTATGCAGCCTCGTTGCTGGTGGCTGTTTCCATGAGTATGAAATCGCTGGTAAAGTTGCGCACCCTGGGGATGATTGGCTCCGGATTGTTTAGCATTTACGGATTGTTGATTCACTCCATCCCGGTATTTGCGCTGAATGGATTCATTGCCTCTACCCATTTCTACCGCCTGATGCAGATTCGGTTGAAAAAGGAATATTTCGAAATCATGCGCGTCCCGGATGTGGATACCCCTTTTCTCAAACGATTTGTGCGGTTTTACCAGGACGATATTCATCGTTTCTTCCCGGACTTTTCTCTGGAAAAATTGCACAATCCGCTCATTTTCTTTCTGTTTCGCAATATGGTGCCAGCGGGGCTGTTTATTGCCGAGCCGCGGGGACGCGAAACTCTGGAGATTGTTCTGGATTACGTGACACCCGATTTTCGGGATATGAAAAGTGCCCATTTTGTATTTGGTCGCGGGAAGAAAATTTTTGGCAGCAAGGGATTTCGGCGCTATCGGGCGCGTGCTTATGTGCGGGAACATGAGAAGTACCTCAAAAAATTGGGCTTCCGTCCTGTAAATATAAATAATGAGGTTTATTACGAACGGACAATTTAGCCGGTGTCGGGAACAAATCCACGCCCGCTGTTTGTAATTAAACAGAAACTCAGGAGGTGATGGTTTATGCAGGAAAACAAGGAGTTTCAGAAAGCCCGCGAGGCAGCCGAAAAACTGGTGGAAGAGAAAGAGAAAATTCAAGCACTCATCGAAGAGGCAATCGCCAAAGCGCAGAAGGAGAAGGTACGTCTCAAGGGATTCTGGGAAGACCTGGTGACATTAATTCAGATGGTTCGTGCCTATCTCAATAAAGAATATCCCCATATTCCCTGGAAGACGCTGGTGTTTGCGGTAGCTGCGTTGCTTTATTTCATCAATCCGTTTGATGTGATTCCGGATATGCTTCCGGGTCTGGGATTCCTGGATGATGCCACCGTGATTGCTTTTGTGGTGAGTGCTTTCAAGGAGGATCTGGAGAAGTACAAACAATTTCGTCGAGAACAAGGGGTGGAAGTCAACGTTTCTTTGTAAATCCTCCCTTTTACTGAATCTGGGAAGGGAGGGGCAGGGGAACACCATGGATGGCGGTCAGCTCGGTGGTAATACTCCCGATGAGCACCTTGCTTTTCATCTGCACCGGAATTTTGTACTGATCGTCGCTTAACCACACCCACAGGCGGCCCTTTTGTTTGAAGATGGCCTCCCCGCGCAACATCGGTTCCACTACCACGCACTTAAACTTACCCGCTTTCACTTTGATGGTTTCGCGTTTTTGCACCAGCACCTTCAAATCGTAAATTTTCTTGTTATCGTGATTGGTGAGGTAAATGGGGTGTCCTACTTCCAGATTCTGGGTACGAACATAGTAAAACGAAGCCAGAATATCCAGAACGTAGGGAGGAATGTTTAAATCGAACTCTTCCTGATGCCGGATGCGTAACGGCTCTTCGTTGTAATAACGGATGGTCTTGATGTGGGCTTTCCCCCAATATTGGTCGTAATCCACCAGTAAATCGAATTTGTATCCTCCTTCCCGAAGCATTTTCTTGAAATGCCAGGAGAAGAGACCCAGGGTATCCACCAGTGTTTCTACCTGGTCTCGGACTTTGAAAATGAAATCGAACGTTCGTGCCGAACGAGCGGTGGAGATAATGCGGTAGGCGATGCGGTCGCGCACCGGGACCGTCTCGCGTACCTCCATGGTGGCGTGCCCCGCTTTGATGAATCCGTAGCGCACTATAAAATCCAATTTTTCCCCCACGTGAAACGCATGATTTGGTACCACTCGATCCAGTACCCGTGGTAAAGAATCAGTAACTGCCATTTGCGTAGTATCCGTTGGCGGGACGGCGGTGCTATCCCGTTGCGCCGGTAACGAACCAAAGTCAGTTTGCGAGATGAACAGAGCCAATAAAATTACTCCGGGGAACCATTGTAAAAATGAACTGTGTTTCATCCTTTTCTACCGCTACGGTTGATGTTTAGTGCGACATCCGGTTAGAATGTATTTCAGAATCCGGATAGCTATGATACGCAAGTTTTTCCCGGAATTCAAGCAGAACCGGAGAGAATTTTAATTGATGGCAGAAAAGATTTTTTTGACAGGATGAACCGGATGAACAGGATTGATTCAATTAGGAATTTTGAATTGATTTTTGGAACCACAGAATAAACAGTCGGGTATCGATCCTGTCCAAAGGACTCTGCGAGTGGAAATACACAGAGGAAACAGAAAAAGGATTGGAAAGCGTAGGGCGTAGGGCATAGGGCATAGGGCATAGGGCATAGGGCATAGAGCATAGAGCATAGAGCATAGAGCATAGAGCGGAGAGACATATCCCGACCAAAGCGCACACATCCCTGTTTATTCACGGGATGAACAGAACAAAATCATCCAACTAAATAAAAAATTTCCTTCGGCAGGATGCGAGGACACGAAGTGGCTGAAAGATTGTAGCCCATGGCTTTCAGAAAAGATTTAACCACGAATCACACAAATAAGCATTTACCAAAGAATTTTTGCCTACAAATTAAAAAAATGAGTTTTTGCCCACGAATCTCACGAATAAGCACGAATGAAAAAATAATTGTTTCCTGAACATTGTAATAATTGTAATCTGGAATTTGATGTTTGGAATTTGCGTTTTGTGATTTGGAATTTATTCTTTGTTATTTGGAATTTGTTATTTGGGATTTGTTATTTGCTATTTGAAATTTTAACTTCGCTGCGGTTTATAAAATTTTGTATTTTGTGATTTGTGATTTGGGATTTGGAATTTTGTTTGTGATTTGGAATTTGTTAATTGGAATTTTTTTGTGATTTGGGATTTGTTTTTTGGGATTTGGAATTTGAATATGAGTTTTTGTTTTTTGAATGAACCGCAGCGTCCGCTACGAGCGCTACGTGAAAAGATAAAAGACAAAAGATAAAAGACAAAAACACTATTGAATAGGTTCTCTGCAAAGTGCTCAAAAAAACTGCCGGCAGAGAAATCCCTTCCCCACCGGCAGATAATATTTATGCTCTATGCTCTATGCTCTATGCCCTTATGTCCTTTCTCTATTTCATCAACATCATCTTCCGGGTAAAATGATGACTCCCCGCCGTTAATCGGTAAATATACACCCCGCTGGCAA
>JALWDQ010000182.1:0-1571 GCA_027039625.1 Calditrichia bacterium
CAGGGTGGATTTATTCCGGGTGTGCGTCCCGGCAAAAAGACGGCGGAGTATCTGGATTCGGTACTGACGCGCATCACCCTTCCGGGTGCCATTGCTCTGGGTATTGTGGCAATTATTCCTTACATTTTGGTGAAGATGTTTCACGTATCGTACAATTATGCTTCGTTCTTTGGGGGTACAGGGTTGCTCATTATCGTTGGGGTAGCACTGGATACAATTCAGCGGTTCGAGTCCCATCTGTTTATGCGCCATTACGATGGATTTATGAAAGGTGGTCGGATTCGAGGTCGTAGAAGTTAATGATTACCATTAAGAATGAGCGGGAACTGGAGCTAATGCGCATCAGTGCCCGCATTACTGCCGAAACGTTTGAAATGGTGTGGTCTATTATAAAACCCGGTGTAAGCACGGGGAAACTGGACGAAGAGATTGAGAAATTTATTCGTTCCAGGGGCGCCAGACCTGCCTTTAAAGGTCTGTACGGTTTTCCGGCAAGTGCCTGCATCTCGATTAACGAAGAGGTGGTGCACGGAATTCCTTCGCCGAAGCGTATTTTGCAGGAAGGCGATATTGTGAGTGTGGATATTGGTGTGGAGTACAAGGGATACTATGGAGATTCTGCCTTTACGTTTCCGGTGGGAGAGATTTCGGAGGAGAAGAAGCAGCTTATGAAGGTAACGGTAGAAGCGCTTTACCTGGGAATTGCGCAGGCAGTGGCAGGCAATCGGGTACAGGATATTTCCCATGCAGTACAAACCCACGCCGAAAAGTACGGCTACGGAGTGGTGCGAGAGTTAGTGGGACACGGAATAGGAAAAGCACTGCACGAGGAACCTCAGATACCCAATTTTGGTAAACCCCACCGGGGTCCGTTGCTGAAGGAAGGAATGACTCTGGCCATTGAACCGATGATTAACATGGGAACCAAAAATGTGTACACTCTGGAAGATGGCTGGACGATTGTGACGCAGGATGGAAAACCTTCTGCGCATTACGAACACACGGTGGTGGTTCGCAACGGAAAACCGGAAATTTTAACGGAAAACAAATTAAAAGAAGAGGTGCTTTTTTGGCTAAAGAGCAACCCATAACAGTGGATGGCGTCATTAAAGAGACGCTGCCCAACGCGACGTTTATTGTACAACTGGAAAGTGGGCACGAGGTGTTAGCCCATGTTTCCGGTAAGATGAGGATGCATTTTATTAAAATTTTACCGGGCGATAAGGTGAAAGTAGAGCTCTCGCCTTACGATCTGAAGCGGGGACGGATTACCTATCGCTACAAATAAGTGAATGAGTTTTAACAGTGTGAGGATCGGGAAATGAAAGTACAGGCTTCTGTAAAAAAACGGTGTGAGCATTGCAAAATTATTCGTCGCCATGGTGTGGTACGGGTAATTTGCAAAAAGAATCCCAAGCACAAACAAAGACAGGGTTAATAATTTAAGGAGGCTACTTTGGCTCGTATAGTTGGTGTCGATTTACCCAAAAACAAACCCATTGGCATTGCTCTGACCTACATCTTTGGTATCGGGCGGAGTACGGCGTTGAAGATTTGTAAGGATACTGGTG
>JALWDQ010000183.1:0-4850 GCA_027039625.1 Calditrichia bacterium
AACCAAAAAAGACATTTTTCTGAATCTGCCCAAAGCGACCAGAGGGGAACACCTCAGTATGCCGCAGGTGGAAATGTTCCGCACGTCTCGCCTAAAGGTGTTTGCCCCGGAAGGAATTGCCGTCCACGCCGATGGAGAGTTGCTGGGCATGGAATTAACAGAGCTGGAAATCTCTCTTCTTCCGGCAGCTCTGGAGGTTATCTATCGGCCAGCAGGCGGGGAGGCGTAAGCATGTTCCGGCAGGTAAGCCTCTTCATTCTGGCGCTCTGGCTGCTGGGCCACCAGCCCAGACTGTGGGCTGGGGACTTCCCTTTCCCTGCGGGAACAGATTCCACTCGAATGACCGCTGCCATCGATACCAACCGGTTGCTCTCGGATCAGCCGTTAAAATCGCCCACCGGAGCCATGCTGCGTTCCGCAGTGCTGCCCGGATGGGGACAATGGTACAATGAGCAATACTGGAAGGCGCCTCTGGTACTGGCGGTGAACTCGTTTCTGGTGTATCAGGTGTTTAATTACCATCATCGCTGGCGCGAAACCGGAAATCGGGATTTTCAGGAACGTCGAAATTTGTTTACCTGGTATCTGGGGGTAGCGTATGCCCTCACTCTGGTGGATGCCTACGTGGATGCTTACCTCTATAAATTCGACGAGGCTATGGAAATCGGACAATTGCTAAACTACGAGAACCATCAATGGCAGGTCGAGCTTTCCTTTTCGTATCATTTTTGATGATGATGGGATTACTGCTCCCACCGGTACTTCCTGCTCAAACCACCCGTGCGGGAAGCGATTCTACTCAAATTGCTGTCCCTCAATCTCAATCTTCCCAGAAAATATCTGATTCCTTTTGGGGCGCAGACAAAGCACAGCATTTTATGGGAAGCTTAATGAGCACCGTGCTGGTACATCAGATTCTCCATCGTTCCTACAAACGGGATTTTCGTTCGTCCCGAAATATCGCCATTGGGTTCAGCTTCTCTCTGGGAATTCTAAAAGAAATTCGCGATTCCCGACAACCGGGAAATCATTTTTCCTGGAAAGATCTGTTAGCCGATGTGGCGGGAATTGCTGCCGGGGTGGTTTTGTTAAACCAGCCGTGAGGGGGATAAGAGGGTATAGGGCATAGGGCATAAAGCATAGAGCATAGAGCATAGAGCATAGAGCATAGAGCATAGAGGGTATATAGGGTATATAAAGTTTATAGGGTAAAGAGGTTGTTTGAAGGTGATTATGAATATATTTAAACAATATTATGCATATTGCAACTCGCAGTATTTGTTTAAAAATAAAGCGTGGGTAGAATCCTGCCCGGAACGGGCTCTGTCCACAGGATCCAGTGGATGAGGGGATAGGGCTCTCGGAACGAGTCTGCCCGTGCACAGCATCCTTTGGATAGGGCTCAGCGAGTGACTTTGAGCGAATAAAGGAGCATCCCATTGCTCCGTACCCGTCCCGAAGGGACGGAATGCTCCTAACCCACAAATTCCATTTGTGGGAATGGAATGCCAAACCCCACATTAATTCGTCCCGAAAGGGACAGAATGAAAAAGAAAAAGGTTGAAATCGTTATTTAACGTTTCCCGGCAAATCCTTGTTCAATTTTGGTTTCGGTACATCGTTTCATGATGATTAATTCTCTTTTCCCTCCAAAAACAGGCTTTAGCCTAAAATTGGGCTAAAACCCAATTTGTAGTTTGGGCCTTAAGTTCCCCGAGCTTCCCGTAGGGATTCTGCGAAGGAATCTCGGGGCTAACTTAAAATGAAGATGAAAAAATATTCTATTGACATAGCATTTCCACACTGCCTCTTCACTAATAGGGTATAGAAAAGAGGAATCCTGCCCATACCTATTGTAAATTATTCAGGAAATGGCGGCGACAAGAAGCGGGATCATGATTTCGTGATGTCCCACAAAATAATATCCTTTTCCGGCGTCCTGGGTGGGGCGTTGCATCACGTTTACTGTGGGGCGGTAATGGCGAATCATATCAAACACGGCTGAATAAAACCCGTACGCCGGATAGCCCAGATTACGCACCACCGTGAGCGCCTTCAGGAAGGCTTCGGGGAGAATGACAGCGGAACCGACATTACAAACAATGCTGCCCTCGGTGAGCTGACTCAGGCTGTGGGCAAACACCTGAAAATCCAGCAGCGATTTTTCTCCGAATGCTCTTCCATCCAGATTGGGATGCTGATGGATGATTTCCGTCCCAAGCGCCGGATGAATGGAAAGCGGTACGTGATTCAAATAAGCATTAGCCAACAGACTAAGGTGCAGGTTGGGTGCCTGGGCTTCTACCAATTTACGCGCTACGGCTTCGCCGTACCCCAGGTCGTTTCCCGCATTCTCGCTCAGCGCCCCATTGATGAACTCCGCTGTCTCCCGTGCCATCCCGAAGGTTCCATCCTTCAAACCCGCTGCCACATCTTCGCTGGTGGTGCCCCACATCGCTACCTCCACATCGTGGATGACCCCGGCTCCATTCAGTGCCAGATGCTTAATCTTCTTCTGCTTCATTAATTCAATCACCAGTGGGTTGAGCCCCACTTTAATGGTATGGGCGCCCATCATCCAGATAATCTGTTTGTCTTCGTCAATGGCTTGCCGGTAATGGTTCACAAATTCCCGAAATTCCTTTCCCATTAAAATATTGGGCAGCCGCTCAACAAACTCCTGAACGCTCATTTGCCCGTTCACCAATCCGGCAAAATCCTGCGTTTGAACTTTGCTAAAACGCTCGCGAATGGAATAGGTCTTTACCTTCTCAAACGTTAAACGCTGATATCTGGAAGCCATGGGTTACTCCTTATTTTCCCTTTTGTGGGCAGCAAATTACGGAATGGGAATTAGAGAGGCAAGCTCATTCCATCATAAATGCAAAATCGCAGGGGAAAGATTTTCAATGGATTCTTTCAAATCGTTTCTTAAATCCTTATATTCAGGAATGTTACCAATGGAAGGTTCGACTGGATAAATATGGCTGAATTTTCGCAAAAGATAGCAGAGACATTTCGAGCCTGGCGAACACGCGTTAACGATTCTCTGGCCCACTATTTTTTGCGCTTTCGTGCCACTGAGCACACTTTTATGATAATTGTGGCCATCATTATTGGGCTGCTGGGTGGGCTCGGTGCGGTGGGAATCCAGTTCACCATCAAATTGGTGCAAAAAATTTTCTGGGGGGAATGGGAAACTACCCTTACCTACCTGAAGGAAGTCCCTATTTACATTAAAATACTGGCACCCACCATTGGTGGTTTAATTGTGGGTACCATTGTGTATTTCTTTGCTCAGGAAGCCAAAGGGCACGGTGTTCCGGAAGTGATGGAAGCCATTGCTCTGCGAAATGGGGTTATTCGTCCCCGGGTGGTGGTGGCAAAGCTGCTGGCTTCCTCCATCTGCATTGGTTCCGGAGGTTCTACCGGACGAGAAGGGCCGGTGATTCAGATTGGTTCTTCCATTGGTTCAACCGTCGGGCAGTTTCTGCGGGTGAATCCCCAGCGGATGAAGATTTTTGTCGCCTGCGGTGCTGCCGCCGGAATTGCCGCTGCCTTCAATGCCCCCGTTGCGGGCGCCCTATTTAGCGTGGAAATTATTCTGGGCGATTTTGGGGTGGCGCAGTTTAGCCCCATCGTCATTGCTTCGGTGATGGCTACCGTGGTCTCCCGCCATTTTCTGGGCGATTTCCCTGCTTTCGAAGTCCCGCCTTACGAACTGGTGAGCCCGTTTGAACTTATCCCTTATGGAATCCTGGGAGTACTGGCCGGTTTTGTAGCACTTGCCTTCATTAAAACCCTCTATACGCTGGAAGATTTTTTTGATGATTTGAAACTGAACGGCATCATTAAGACCATGATTGGCGGCTTACTGGTGGGTATTATGGGGGTGTTTGTGCCGCATGTGTACGGCGTCGGGTACAATTCCATGAATATGGCTTTGCTGGGGCAATTACCCTGGATGGTGATGCTGGGGTTAATCTTCATGAAGCTGCTGGCAACCAGCATCAGCCTGGGATCCGGCGGCTCCGGTGGAATTTTCGCTCCTTCCCTTTTTATGGGAACCATGACCGGCGGATTTTTCGGTGCCCTGATTCATCAGTTCTTCCCCCAGTATTCCGCCAGCTCCGGAGCGTACTCCCTGGTGGGGATGGGGGCGGTTGTAGCCGGAGCGACCCACGCTCCCATTACCGCTATTCTCATCATCTTCGAACTTACCAACGATTACAAAATTATTCTTCCCCTGATGATTTCCACCATCATCGCCACCCTGCTAACCACCAAATTAAAGAAGGAATCCATTTACACCCTGAAGCTCATTCGCCGCGGAGTGGATCTCTTCCGTGGGCGCGAAATTAACCTTTTACGCTCCCTGAAGGTCTCCGAAGTGTACAATCCCGATCCGGTGATTATTCCCCCCAATACCAGCTTTAAAGAGATGCTGGAGATTGTTGCCAACAGCACCCATTCGCTGTTCTACGTGGTGAATCGAGAAAATCGCTGGATCGGTGCCGTGTCGCTTCAGGAAATTCGCCAGGCACTGAACGATCAGGATTATCTTTCCAATCTCATTATTGCTGCCGATCTGGCCAATCCCGAAATTCCGCGAGTTACTCTGGACGATACCCTGGATACCGTCATGAAGCTGTTTGGCAAGTTTGATGTGGAAGAGTTGCCGGTGGTGGATCCCCGCGATCCCCTTACCATCATGGGCACCATTCTCCGTAAGGACGTCATCGATGCCTACAACCGGGAACTGATGCGCCGGAATTTGAGTGAGGAAATCTCATCGTCCGTCAAGCTGCTGGACACCATGCAATCTGTGGATTTTATCGATGGTTACGTGA
>JALWDQ010000184.1:0-15257 GCA_027039625.1 Calditrichia bacterium
CCCTGGAATGAAATAAAGTAAAAGAAGTAAACTCGTATCGATTTAAAAGTTGTTCCAGACGTTCTTTCATTTTCCCAATTCCTGAATAATGTCGAATACGGGAAAGCAAAGGCAGGGCAACAGAGGGCAGATGCAGATCAAATTCCCAGGGATGGGCATAAAAGATGATGGTTATTTTCTGCGATTCCGCTCTTTTTAATAAGAAATTAGTAAGGGAGAGAGGATAGAGTCGAAAATACCCTCCGCCTCCCACAGGTAGTCGAATTTTCCCTATCTGAACGGTGGGCATCGGAAATTCTTGAATTTGCTTTTCATTCTCCTGATAAATAATGTAAGGTTTACGAGGAGCATCCGGATATCCATATCGATCGTGATGAATGGGAAAAACGGAAGAATCGTACTGAATACCATGTTTAGCCAGTATAGGTAGCGCCCAGAGGGTGTGTGGAGTAATAGAAAATGTAGGAGCCCGATATCCCGCCACAGGCGCATCCACAAGATTCCGTAAAATCTGTAATGCACGCACTAAATCCGTTTCAAACTCTTCCGGGGTCATCTGTGTAATCATGCGGTGGGCATAACCATGGCTGGCAACTTCGTGCCCGGCCCGATGGATTCGTTTTACCATTTCTGGATGCCGCTCGGCTACCCAACCAAGAATAAAAAAAGTCGCCACGACGTTGTGGCGTTCCAGTATTTCCAGAATAATGTCCACATTTTCTTCCACCCGGGATGGAAGCATTTCCCAGGAATCCGGACTAATTACCCCATTAAAAACCTCGGGATGAAACCATTCCTCAATATCAAACGACAGAATTGCCCTCATAGAATGCGTTTAAATGCCCTGAGCTGTAAAGACCACCCAGATGGTTTTTAACAAAATCTTCAGGTTTAACCACACGGATTTTCGATGTTCGATATAATAAATATCGTATTTCAACTTTTCACGCACGTCTTCAATGGATTCATCGTAACCGGTTTCCACTTGCGCCAGGCCGGTAATTCCCGGCTTAACCCGCAGTCGATTCATATAAAACGGAATTTCTTTTTTATATTTCTCTACAAAATACGGACGTTCCGGACGAGGCCCAATAATGCTCATATCTCCAATGATTACATTAATAAGCTGGGGTAACTCATCCAGACGCGTTTTTCGTAAAAACCGCCCTACTCGCGTAATCCGAGGATCATTTTCGGTCGCAAGTTGAGGCCCGCTCAATTTTTCGGCATCGCTACGCATGGAGCGGAATTTAAATATTCGAAACACGCGTCCATACTTCCCTACTCGTTCCTGGGAATAAATCACCGGCCCCGGTGAATCGAGTTTGATAGCAATGGCAATGATAATCCATAAAGGTAAAAACAAAATAAAAAGCGGAATGGAAAAAAGGAGATCAAAAAAGCGCCGATAACTGATTTCAATGGGACGTTTAATATCCAGTAAAATTTGCCGAAAAACCTGTCCGTAAACAATATCGTACAATTCAGAAATTAAATCGTACTGAACGTTATTGGTTTTACAAAGCTGAATAATTTCGTGAATTTTACCGATATCGGTAGGATCTAAAGCAATAATCACCCGCTCAATCCCGTACTCCTCCACAATTTCTTTAAAAGAGGAGATTTTCCCGAGAATGGGTGGCAAATTGGTTACTTCCGGATGAAACGCAATATCGTAAACCCGAATAAAACCTGCAAACCGTAGCAAATCTTTGGGGTGCTGACTCAGCTTTAAATAAACATTAATCCCCGCAGGATTGTAACCTACAATTGCAACCTTATTTTTCTCGGGTTTCCGAACGCTCCTGCTAAAATTCTCTTCCGTGACTGTACTAAGCATTACATTTTCCATCGATTTGAATTTAGGCACTTCAATTCTCGTCAGGGTGATTGATATCACAGTCTAAATTCATTAAACGAAAACAGTACTGTTTTTTTCTTCTATAAATATTATTGGAGATTAGGTAGTTCCATTTTTCACTCAAATAGGTTAAAACATCCCAACTATATTTAAGATAATTTAACGTTTTTTTGAGAAAATATCAAAATATTTTTCTCAAAATGAGACTACAACTCTTATCATTAATATCTTGATTAAAAAGGTCTACTTTTATATATTGATTTCGCAATTTTATTCCTGAAGGGATTTAAACAAGGAGGCATTATGAGCAAACATTTCAAACCATATGTTCCCCCGGACACGAGCATGCCCGAATTCACATTACGAGCCCTCATTCTCGGTTTATTCATGACCGTTATTCTGGGAGCAGCAAATGCCTATTTGGGTCTTAAAGCAGGTATGACGATTGCAGCAACTTACCCGGCAGCTGTAATCGGTATGGCATTGCTGAGGTTAATGAAAGGTTCGATTCTGGAAGAGAATATTGCACGAACCGTCGGTTCCATAGGAGAATCCATTGCCGCAGGCGCCATTTTTACCATACCCGCTTTTATTATTGCCGAGGTGGATGGGAAAAAAGTATGGGAAGGTGGTTTCTGGTCCTTCCATCATTATCTGGAAGCCACCGCCATTATGTTTGTTGGTTCGATCATTGGAATTATGTTTGTGACCATTTTACGCCGGGTGATGGTTGAAGATGAAGAACTGCCTTTTCCGGAATCGGTTGCTGCCGCAGAAATTCACAAAGCTGGTCGGGCAGGTGCTAGTGGCGCCAAATTCCTTTTTGGGGCAATGGGACTGGGTGCGTTAATTCAGGCTCTGAAAGAGTTTAAAGTTTTTGCTAGTAAAGGCGAAGCATTCATTCATTTCGGAGACAAAAGTATCGGAGTGGGAAGTGGTGCTTCGGTAAAAGCCGGTGGTGGAATGCTTATTAGTACACCCGGAGTCAGTCCTGCCTATATGGGGGTGGGCTACATTATTGGTCCGGAACTGGCTGCCCTGAACTTTACCGGTGGTTTATTAGCCTGGGGATTGTTTGTTCCCCTTCTGCTCTACTTCCTGGGTCCCCAATTGGTTACCGGCGGTCATATTCCCGAAGGTTCCTGGATTGAAATGGCTGTGAATGTCTGGAAAAACATTGTTCGCCCCATTGCCATTGGGGGCATGTTAATGAGTGCAGCCTACACTTTATATAAAATGCGGAAAAGCCTGGCCACCGGTCTGGGACGCGCCATTCGCGATGTAAAACAAGCCGCCGCAGAAGGACCGGAAGAAGACCGTACCGAAAAGGATCTGCCCTTTAAATGGGTCTTCCTTGGAATTGCACTGGCTTCAATCGGTACCTTCTTTATCTACCTCTATTTCTCTCAGGATGTAGTGGCAGCAATTACCGCCACAATCGTTATGATTATTGCAGGATTTTTCTTTGCCGCCGTTTCCGGATATTTGGTAGGTCTTATCGGTTCCAGTAATAACCCCATATCGGGATTAACCATTTCCACTCTGATTGTCGCCGCAATTCTGATGGTTGCCCTGGGAGTACGCGGATTACCGGGCGTTGCGGCAGTATTAGGTGTGGCGGCTGTTATCTGCGTAGCAGCAGCAGTGGCTGGCGAAATGCTTCAGGATTTAAAGGTGGGACACATCCTGGGTGGTACCCCCTGGAAAATGCAGTTAGGCGACCTGTTTGGTGTATTTTTAGCCTCTGCAGTCATGTTCTTCCCCCTGCTTATCCTCCATCAAGGGGATATTAACCAGGGTGGCACGGGTCTGGGAGGCGAAAATTATCCCGCACCTCAGGCCAGTTTGATGGCTATTTTGGCTAAAGGAATTGTCGGTGGCGATATGGCCTGGCCCCTCATCATTGTGGGCATTGTCATGGCCATCGGGTTTATTTTGCTTCGGGTTAAAAGCCCCATGCTGGTGTGCGTGGGAATGTACTTACCTCTGGAAACATCCTTCGCCATCTTTATTGGCGGATTAATCCGGGGTATTGCCGATGTTTATGTAAAACGCTTCAAATACAACGACGCACAGAAAGCGAGGGTCGAAAACACCGGAGTTCTACTTTCCGCCGGTCTTATCGCTGGCGAAGCCCTCATCGGGTTGTTGTTCGCTTTCTTTGCTTTAATGGAATGGGAAGTGCCTGCAGTTTTCCACCAAACCGGTTCTATGGTACAGTTTATTCCTGCCCTTCTGGTATTCTTAGTGGTGGGCTGGGTTCTGGTGAAAATTCCTTTAGGCAACGCAGGCAGTCCCGACGAACCGGCTCCGCCGACAACCATGTAAAAAGAATTCACCTTCTACATAAAACCCCTCCACATTCCGGAGGGGTTTTCTTTTTCGCCTCAACTCTAAATGAACCACCTGCAAACCACCCCAGTTAAAAATCCACACAGCATTTTTTGCCTCGCAAGAGCAGGGCCGGGATAAGTTGAAGAGGCAAGCGGTTTCCTGAATTGCCACTCCTGGTCAAGAGCCCCTTACTTCCAGTACATAGAATCCCCGAATCTTTTACAAAACTCTCCTTTTTCGCAGCACCATTTACAAAAAAAATGACCCCAAGCTCGATTTTTTATTGACCAATTCATAGAAAAACATTATCTTAACATTTGTTAACTTCATAGCAGGGAGAACTCTATGAATTTCCAGAACATTCTCGTTCCCGTGGATTTTAGCCCATTTTCGGACAAAGCGGTAGAATACGCTATTGAATTAGCCGAAAAGTTTTCGGCACGGATTACCCTTCTCCATGCCATTGTACTTTTCCACGATGATGTGAATGAAGAGCAACGCCTTCTACAATACGAGAAGTTATTTGAGCAGCGAGAAGCCATGGCGCGCCAGCATATTAACGGAAACCGAGACACCATCTCTCAGCAAGGAATTCACGTTCACACAGAAATTTTACGCGGTATTTCCGCTTCCGATGTCATCTTAGAATATCTCCACAACCATTCCTTTCATCTGGTGGTTATGGGAACCCACGGCCATACGGGTTTAAAACACCTCCTACTGGGCAGCGTTGCCGAAAAAGTGGTGCGCTTTTCCCCCGTGCCCGTGCTTACCGTGCATCGTTCTTTTCAAACCTTCCGGATCAAAAAAATTCTGGTACCCATCGATTTTTCCTCCTATTCCCGGGAAGCAACAGATTACGCTCTCTTCTTTGCTCAGAAATTTGGTGCCAGTATCGATTTTATCCACGTCATCGAGCAGGAGATTCATCCCTCTTTTTATGCTTCGGGAATTGATTCCATTTTCGAGATCGATCCCACCCTTCGCGACCGCGTCATCGAAAATTTACAGGAATTTGTTGCCGATCAGAATATCGAAGGTGTTCCGCTTAATTTTGTAGTTCGCGAAGGGAAACCTCACAAAGAAATTGTAGAATACGCCCGAGAGAACGCCATCGATTTAATCACAATTGCTACCCATGGCCTTACGGGATTGGATTATCTTCTGTTGGGAAGCACCACAGAAAAGGTAGTTAGGTGGTCTTCTTGCCCGGTGTTAACGGTGAAAAGAAAAGATTAAAAAGATTTTTATTGAAATTTTTCTAATCTTTGCATATATTAAGTCAAATAGAATCTAAAGAAAATATTTATGAAAATTGAGATTGAAATTAAGCGAATAAAAAAAGGTTTGTTTATTGCCAGTTGTAATGATTTACCCGGGTGCCATATTCAGGCTTCCAACGAGGCCCAAGCACGTAAGCGCATAACCGAAGCCGTTAAACTAATGTTGCTAAGTTACAAGAAACATTATGAGAAAGCCCCCGTTGAAATCTAAAAATACGGAAACGCAACTTATTACTTCCGTCTCCCGACACCGGGTGTTAGAAGTATTTAAAAGCCTGGATTTTATCATTGATATGGAAGGACTGGAAGTAATGATTTTACGGGAAAGCAAGTTCCCTTTCCATCGTATTGCTCTGCCTTATGACGAAATGATTTCGGTGGAATTACTTAAAAAATATGCAGACGATCTGGGTATCCCCTTCGAAATTTTTCTTCCCTGAACGAAAAGATTCTTCTTACACGTTGAGAATCTCTTTTATCTTATTCACAATTTCATTTACCTGAAACGGCTTTCGTAAATAACCAATAGCCCCCTTTTCCAGAATATCTTCCAGATCTTCCCGCTGGGAATAACCGCTGATGATAAACACCTTCTGATTCGGATTGATTTTACGGATATGACTAAACGCTGTGCGACCATCCATTATTGGCATAATCATGTCCAGAATCACCAGATCAATATCGTTTTTACGCTTTTTGTAAATCTCCAACCCTTCTTCGCCATTCCCGGCTGTGTACACCCGAAAGCCATACATCTCCATGATTTCGCGCATCATACTGCGAATATTGTATTCATCGTCCACCACTAAAAGCGTTGGAACATGTTCTACCGATGGCTGCACGGTTTCTGTTCCCTCAACCGCCACTCTCGTCACAGATTCCTCCTCTACCTTGATAGGTAAATAAACATACACTGCTGTATATTCCTGATTCTTACTTTCAATGAATATCTCCCCCTGCAAATCCTTAACAATATTGTAAGCAATGAACAGCCCCAGCCCCACACCTTCGTTCTTAATGCGGGTGGAATAAAATGGCTTAAACACCTGAGGAATCATCTGTTGGGGAATTCCACAGCCATTATCGTACACGCACAATTCCACGTATTCTCCTTTTTTCAAATAGAACTCGTGCTCCGGCACCAATCCATTGGCTTCGTGAAGGTAATGGCGCGTGGATACCTGAATAACGGGGTTTTCCCGGTCGATAAGAGCATTGACACTATTTTCGAAAAGAATGCGCAGAAGGCGTTTAATCCGCCGGGGATAATAGGTAATATTTTTTAAACTTACATCCAGATCGAATCTAACCTGAATATTTTTGGGCAATTCTTTTTTAAACTGCGAAATAAAATGTTTTACGATTTTATTTAAATTACCTGTTTCGTAGGTTTCAAACTCTTCCAGATCGTAGTTTAAAAATTTCTGAACAAAATTGGAAGAACGCTGGGTGGCTTTTTCCATGATTTCCAGATATTTCTGGAACTGATGTTCCTGGGGTAACTGGGTGCGCATAAGGCTAATGTTGGGAACCACCATGGTAAGCAGATTATTGAATTCACTTACCAATGTCCGCGCCAGTTGATCCAACTCATCCAGCACCATATTGCGTTGTTCTAGAACATCGCGATAGTACATCTGGGTAATATCCACCGCAAACACCAGGATTAATATAAAATTATTCTGAATAATCACTCGACTGACATAAAATTCCATAATCGGTTGAGGACGTTTTTTCCCCTCCACGGGAGAACGAAAATACTGAACTTGCCCCTCCTGAGCAGTATCCAGAATCCGCTTAAATTCATTGCGATGCGTTTTAGGAATAATTTCCAGAAAATTTTCCCCCACAATCATATCCTGGTGGATTTGCAACTTGCTGAACGCGGTGGCATTCGCATGAAGCACAATATAGCGGGGATCCAGAGTAAAAATGTAAAGTGGTCCTTTTTCGAAATATTCCGCGTACTTAACTTCTTCCAGCACTTTGCGCAAACGGAACTGTTTAAACAAACGCGATTTTAATTGAGCAAAATAATAATGCTGATAAATAACCAGCGAAATGAGCCCCAAAATCAGATTTATGAAAGAAAGGTCGTTAAGAGAAAACATTTCGCGGGTACGAATTAAATATCCGGTGCCCAGGAATTTCCCCTGTACTTTTAATGGGAACAAAATGACTGAACGGGCATCCAGCAAATCCCAAGGCACATTAACACCGGGCATATTTTCCACATCCCCAATCAAATAGGCCAGATCCCTTTCCTGCACTATGCTTTTGAGCACATCAATTCCTTCGTGTGCCAGAAATTGGCGGTAATTATCCAGATTGTTTGGGCGATTGGTAATTACGGTCTCTGTTTTATCTTCATCTTTCAAACGGAAAGCAATAAAAGCGTGATCGCTGGGTACCCGTCGCTCAAAAAAATCGAAAAGGTTATGGATCAAATTCTGCGAGTTTTTGAAATTCATCACACTCCGCTGGAACTCAATTATATCCGAAAGCATATCCACCTGTCGCACAAAGGAATTGAAATTGTTCTCCAGCGTGTTAAATGTGGTAATCATGTATTTTTGTAAATTTTCCAGCTCCTGAGAAATTTCCTGTAATTCACTGAAAACCTCCGAACTTTTCTCTACGCGTTTCAGAGATTTTACCATATTTTCGATGTACTGAATAATATTTGTTTGAATTTTCATTTTATCTTACAAGTTAAACAATTTTAAAAAATTTTCCTGTTCTTTTAAATCGTTTCGCGCTTTACTTAATAGATTTGCAATTTCATCCTCAGTAAAGGAGAAATATTCATTGAAACGAGTATCCAATTTCAGAACATCGGTTAACCCCGCTTCGGGTTGATCCAGCAAATGAACCAGAAGGTTGCCCAGGTAAACCAGACGCACCCAGGGAGCAACCTGACTTTGTTCCTGGAAATCACCGGGAGCATGATGATAACGCACCATATCCACCACCGCAGGAGGTAAATGCCACCTGTCCAGCAACTCACCGCCTAATTCCGCATGGTCGTATCCCAAAAACTTCTGCTCAATTTCGTACAACGGTTTACCTTCCTGAATACTCTTCTCATAAACGAAATGATATTCTTCGTTTAACACCCGGATTAATGCCAGCTTTCCAATATCGTGCAATAATCCACCAATGTAAAGGATATCGGTGTGTTTGGGTTCGTATTCTTCGGCCAGCGTTTTCATTACAAACCCGGTGTAAATGGAATGTTTCCACAACGCTTTAATATCAAAATATTTGCTGGAATTGAACCCTTTGTACAAACTGTAAATGGATATCGAAATGGCAATGTCCTTGAGTAAATTAAATCCCAGAATAACAATTGCCCGTTCCAGCGAATAAATGGTTCGGGGAAAGTTAAAATAACTGGAGTTGGCAATTTTCAGAATTTGCGCAGAAAGACTTTGATCCCCCGAAATCACTTTAATCAATCGGGGAATGGGTACCTCGATATCAGAACACATTTGCACAACCTGAAATGCCACAGTATTGATTGTAGGTAATTTTTCTATTTGACGAATAATTTCCTCAGTGCTCGACATACATCCCTCAATTTGACGTAGATATCTTGACCCAGGATACGTAGTCTCTTCTACATTTTATTAATATCGAAAATTTATATCATAACTTGATGAATATTTTTGCTTCCCGGGATTTCTAAACTGTTTCTGCAGGTAGGATGGTCTAATTCATTGCAGACAGAAGTTTTTTATAACGTGTGAAGCGAATATTCTGGATGTAAATTTCTCTGTTAAACCGGAAAACCAACTTTACAGTTGATATTTTTTCACTTTGTTGCGTAGAGTTCGTAGGGTAATTCCCAGTTCCCGTGCCGCTCGAGTTTTATTCCACCCGGTAGCCTCCAGCGCCTGACGGATAATTTCCCGTTCGCATAAATGGAGTTTTTCTTTAAAGCTCATCTCCTCTTCGTGGAAAAAAGCCGGAAATAGTTTACTCTCCCTGCGGGCAGATTGCAGGTAGCCGGGTAAATCGTGCACCTGGATGACCTCGGATTCGCTCATCACCACCGCATTTTCAATAGCATTTTCCAGCTCTCGCACATTGCCCGGCCAGTGATACTGCATCAACACATCCCGGGCTTCCTGAGAAATACCGGTAATAACCCGATGATTCTTCTGGGCGTATTTATGCAGGAAGTGATCAATCAGCGGGCCGATGTCTTCGGGTCGCTCGCGCAAAGGCGGAATGTAAATGGGAATCACATTCAACCGAAAATAGAGATCCTCGCGAAAACGTCCTTCTTTAATCGCCTGTTCCAGATTGGAGTTGGTAGCGGCAATTACCCGTACATCCACCTCAATGTTCTGGATGCCGCCCACCCGGGTAAAGGTTCGATCCTGCAACACCCGTAACAGTTTGGCCTGAACTCCCAGGGGAAGGTCGCCAATCTCATCCAGAAAAATAGTTCCGTTATTGGCCACTTCGAACTTTCCTTTTTTGCTCTTGTACGCTCCGGTAAAGGCGCCTTTCTCGTGTCCAAATAGTTCGCTTTCCAGCAAGGTTTCGGGGATGGAAGCGCAGTTAATTTCCACCAGGGGTTCGTCCCGCCGGGCACTCTGGTAATGGATGGCACGGGCAATCAATTCTTTTCCCGTCCCACTCTCGCCCCGGATGAGCACTGTGGCATCGGTAGCCGCCACTTTGTGCACCTTACGCATCACTTCCTGCATCTTGCCACTGACCCCAACAATATTTTCGAGGCGGTAGGTCTCCTGCAGTTTATTCTTCAAATCGATATTTTCCGAAATCAGCCGCTGTTCTTTTAAAGCACGGCGGATGATAATCAGCAGCTCTTCCAGATCGATGGGTTTAGTCAGGTAGTCGAAAATGCCCGATTTCAGTGCCGCTACCGCATTTTTAACCGAACCAAAAGCGGTCATCATAATAATCATAATATCCGGATTCTTTTTGAGAATTTTTTTAGAGAGCTCCAGTCCGTCCGTATCGGGCAATAAATAATCCATCAGCACAATGTTAAATTGGGCTTTGTTAATTTCGGCCAGTGCCTGCCGACCGTTTTTCGCTTTGGTTACCTGATATTTCTCGTGGGAAAGGATTTCTGCCAACCCTTCCAAAGTATTTAAATCGTCTTCGACTATGAGAATTTTCTCGTTCATTTCCATCTAAACCTATTTTTCATTTTTACTCCCGGACAAATCAGAAGGTGCCCAGCCCCTTTTAATTTTGTTACAGGTAAATAAATAGGAATCCGGCAGGAAAAGCAAGCAAAATCAGGGATCAGGCAACGGATTCCGGCCGGGTTGTCCCTGGCGAATCGGCATGTGTTTCGGAACCCTGATGAGTGTGAACCCGGCCCAGAGGTAATTCGATAATCACCACTGTTCCCTCTCCCACCCGGCTTTCAATTTTCACTTTTCCGCCATGCCCTTCCACAATTTGTTTCACGATAGCCAACCCCAGTCCGGTGCCCGTTTTTTTGCTGGTGAAATAAGGTTCCCAGATTTCCGAGAGTTTATCCTGGGGAATGCCCTGTCCCGTATCCTCGAAGCGAACAATAGCCCGCGGCGGCGAATCGGAACCGGCGGGTTCCTGAAATACCATGGAAATGAACAGCTTGCCACCTGAAGGCATGGCTTCGAAAGCATTCACAATAATATTATGGAAAACCTGCTTCATCTGGTTGTAATCGAACATTCCAATCAGATCGCGTTCGGGGTACTTGCGAATGATGCGGATTTTCTCGCTTCGGGCGCGGGCTTCCTGCAATAACACCACCTCATCCAGAATCTGGCGCAAGTCGGCACGAATCAGATTCAATTCCGGTGGCCGGGCAATGGTAAGGAAGTTGGTTACCAGAGCATTCATGCGTTCAATCTCAGAAGAAATAATATTCAGATACTTAAACTTCTTCTCCAGGGGTGTATCGGCCTGGGTAATCAGGCGTCGCAGAATTTGCATATTAATGTTCATAGCGTTCAGCGGATTGCGGATTTCGTGGCTGACGAAAGAGGCAAATCGGCTTAATGCTGCCAGCCGCTCTACGCGCCGTAACTTCCGCTGATTTTTATTCAGCGATTCGGCCATGGCATTAAATTCCTTGGCCAGCTCGGCGATTTCGTCCCGGCGAGTAAGCTGAATCCGATGCCCCAGATTGCCGCGGGCATACTCCCGCACTCCCTGAACCAGCACATCCAACGGCTGGGTGATGCGCTTCATACTAAACACGGCCAGGAACAGAGCCAGCAATAGGGTTAGTCCGGAAAACAAAATAACCCGATTGCGCATTTTGTGAATCAAATCGAACGCTTCGGAGTAGGTTTGCTGAATGATAATCCCCCAGTTCAATTCCGGTATGGGAGAGAAAGCCGCAATCATCTTTTTTCCATCGGCTTCGAAAATGGTAATGCCTTCCTCACCCCGAATGAGCTTCTGAAAGAAGGGATAGCTGGCATACGATTTTTTCCGCAAAATACGCTGTTTATCGGGATGGGCAATGACCAGCCCATCGGAACTGATGAGAAATGCGTTGCCGGTTTTACCAATGGTGATGTTATCCACCAGTTCCCAGATGCTTTTCAAATCGATCTCCCCCACCAGCACACCTTCCACCACATTGTATTTTTTAATGGGGATGGCAATGCGCATGGAGGGAAATCCCGATTTCCCGAAGTACACCTGGGAATAAAACACCCGACCTCCCATTGCCGCCTGGAAGAAATCCGCCCGGCTGAACTCTTTCATCTCTTCCCCGAAACTGGTGGTGACCACTACCGTGCCGGAATGATCCAGAATAAAAATCTTCTGAAAAATGGGGTTACCCAGTTTAATTTTGTTAATGATGCGGCTCTGGGTGAAACGCTCCATCTCCAGAATATCCCGGGTCTGCACCAGGGTATTGAGAATGGTGAGCGGTTCGCGAATGAACAAAGAAATTTCGTTGCTGGCACGCCGTGCCATCTCCATGTTACGCTGGTTTAAGTAACTCCGAACTGTATTCTGGGAGAGATTAATTAGGATAAAACTTACAATGATAATGGGAATCAAACCCAATCCCACGTAATTAATTACAATCTGGCGGTGAATTTTCTGAGAAACAAACCGTTTAAGGAAATTCTTTACAGGATGCCAGCGCCGGAGAATGTGCAATTTGTTCTGCATATTACCACTCCCGATATTTTTGCAGAACTTTGGGCACAAACCAGTTCTCCAGGGGATTCAGCCGGTAATAGTACATTTTTCCTTTGCTGTACGACACCCGGATGTTCTGGAAGCGGTTTTGCACCGCGTAAATGATTTTATCCTGAAAAAATAGAAACACCACCGGAGCTTCCTGATGAATTACAATTTGGTAGCGCGTATATAATTGGGACAAAGGAATAGAATTATTCTCTACCCCTTTAAACAATCGCTCTATGGTTAAACTGCGATAATTGTTAAAAGATTTCCGCTTGCGGAGAACCCGATAATAAAAATACCGCAACGCATTGTACAAATCCACATCATAATAGCTGTAACTATCAATCACCGCATCGAACTGATTTTTTTCGATAAGCGCTTTTTTCTCCTCATGGGTCACCGGTTGCGGACGTACATTAATTCCCAGCTCTGCCAGATGAATCTTTATGGAACGGGCAATGCTCTCTTCCAGAAAAGAATTCTTTTCGAAAATCAGGTCAAAACTCAGTTCCTGGTCGTTGCGTTTTAGAATACCGCTTTTTTTATCGATAATCCACCCATCCTGCTGCAAAATCTGAATCCCCTGATTGGGCCGGTAACTTTCCTTAAATAATCCCTTGAAAAAATATTTGTTGGTATAGTCGATGAGCGAATAGGCCACATGACCGTTTTGCCCCATCAGCCGCCGAATGATCTCGTTGCGATTAATTGCCAGGCGAATCGCTTTACGAGTGCGCGGGGACTGGAAATTCTTACTTTTCACATTAAACTGAATGAAATACACTTTCTTCTCTGGGCGGGGTACGGTAAACACTTTGATATCGTTTTTCAGAATCTGGTGAAGTCGCCGGGCGGTGAGGCGATCATTCACCTCAATCATATCCACCGAACCGCGGATGAAATTATCCACCAATTTCTGCTCATCATCGTAAAAGCGGAATACCACGCGATTCAAAAAAGGACGCCCAAACACGTAGTGAATATGGGGCACCAGGCGGATTTCGTTCTGGGTGCTCACCTCGAAACGGAAAGGGCCGTAGCCCATGGGTTCTTCCATGGTAAAAATGGCTGGCCCCTTCTCGTAAGCTTCGCGATAATAATTGCTGGAAAGGATGGGAATATCAGTCAGTTTTTGATCGAAATTGGGGTCTTTCCGATTCAAAATGAAGCGAACTTCCAGGTCGCCGTTAAGCTGGATGCTGCGCACGTTGGTGAAATCGATGCGGCGGTTCAGAATGGCACCACCCCAGCGTTTCAGGAAGTTAAACGTGAACAACACATCCTTATTGCGGAGCGGTATCCCATCATGATAATTGATGTTCCGCTTCAGCACATACTGCCACTCTTTCCCCTGCATCCCACCGCCACCCGTTACAATGTAGCGATCCACCAGAGCCGGTGGTTCTCCAAACCGATCGGCCTGCTGAATTAACCCGCTTCCAAATATAAACCGGTTGATTTCCTTTTCCACCACTTCGTGGATTCTAAACGGATTCAGCACCCGGGGAGGAGTTCCCACAATTCCAATGATTAACTGGTCGCCAAAGGCTTCGGAAGGGGACGTGAGAAGCTGGGCAAATAACCCGGCGGGTAAAAGAGCAACTATAAGTATGCATAGAACAAATGTGCGCAATCCTGTTCCATTCTCCCTATTTTTCATTTATAAGTTTAATAAATTTCCCGGGAAATGTCAACGCAAGCCTCAGACCCCCAGAATGAGTTTTTTTCATTAAAAAATAGCAAAAATAAAACTTTCATTATCCAGAATATTGTATTTAATCGAACTAATTTTGAAATTTTATATTTTACTGCGGAAAGAGCCAACGCTTCAACTTGCTTTTTTTTGAAAAATATTATATATTTAGCGGCTAATTTTGGTGAAATTTAAAAATAGGATAGATAAAATGACCGAAGAAATTCGCTCCATCAAACTCCCCGAAAAAAACGGTGAACCTGTTTTTCGGATTGGTATTCTGGAAAATCAGAATTTTCTGGATTTCAAGGTAATGGGAAAATTTTCCGTGTGCGATGCAGAAGGGAATGTTCTCATCGAGAATATTACATCAGACTTGAAATGGCGCGTCAAGATTAAAGAGAGTCGTGCCGGGAAGGAAGTGTATCATCTCATTCTTTACCAGAGCTTCCATCGCGATCGCATCGAGGAGAAGTTGAAGATTGCACAAAAATATGATCCCGATGCCCGTATCGAAGTACTGGGCGGCGATATTTATCTGGGCGATCGAAAAATTAACAACAACACCAAATACATCATTCTTTCCGGAACCTACCAGAGCGAACTGGAAGCCAAGAAGGATTTCAAGCGATTCCAGCCGGAATTTAATCCTTCGGTAACCAAAGAGACCATCAAGCAACCGGAGGGAGTGCTGGAATTTTTTGATGCGGAATACGAAAATGCCGGTGAGGAGGAACTGGCGTTTAAACTGGTTCCGGAAAAGGTGGAGACCAAAATTCACCTCTACAACATCCGGCAGTACGATGAGGTGCATCAGAAGGAGCATCTGGTGGAACGGGTGTACCAGGGCACCATTGAGTTTCGCATCGATAATTCGGGTAAATTGATGGCCATTAGCGAG